>NCHI01000029.1:5292-22199 GCA_002281815.1 Methylotenera sp. 24-45-7 | reverse complement strand
CGTGAAGTGCCGCGCAAACTTCAACATCCCAAGCGTAACACCATCGGTATTCGCGTGCCGCAACATGCTGTGGTGCAGGCGATACTTGATGCCATAGACGCGCCATTGTTGAGCATGTCTTTAACTTTTCCGAATGAAGAAGCTTTAAGTCTGGAGCCTTGGGAAATTCGCGATAGGCTGGAGCATGTGGTGGATTTGGTGATTGATGTAGCGCATTGCCCAAGTGCCGCCACCACAGTGATTAATTTAACAGAAGACATCCCCGTGCTTGTGCGCGAGGGCTTGGGCGATTTAGCGCCGTTTGGTCTTTAACCATAAGAATATTTGAAAGCAAAAAATGGATTTAACTGTAGTACAAAAAATAGCGATTTATGCCATACCGGTGATTTTTGCGATCACTGTGCATGAAGCCGCGCATGGCTATGCCGCCAAGCATTTTGGCGACATGACAGCGCGCGATGCTGGTCGCATCACGCTAAATCCACTCAAGCATATTGATCTGTTCGGGACAATTCTGTTGCCGGCGATGACAGTGATGCTAGGTGGTATTCTTTTTGGTTGGGCTAAACCAGTACCAGTCAATTTCAGTCGTCTCAATAATCCTAAAAAAGATATGTTGTGGGTGGCCGCTGCCGGGCCAGGTTCAAATTTCGCCATGGCTATTTTTTGGGCGTTGGTGATGAAGTTTGCTGGTGCTGCACCTGCCGCATTTGCTTATCCACTAGGACTGATGGGTGAAGCAGGGATTGCGATTAATATTGCACTGATGGTGCTCAATCTATTGCCATTACCGCCATTGGATGGTGGCCGCATTGCGGTGAGTTTGTTGCCATACAAGTATGCGCGACCATTTGCGCAAATTGAACGCTATGGGTTTGTGATTTTAATCGTGCTGTTATTTTCCGGTGCGTTGACTAAAATTTTAAGTCCATTATTTGCACTGGTGTATGGATTGCTGAGCGCTGTTATTTAACACGCTTTATGCAAACGTTTTGGTAGGTTTTTAGCACTTGGTCAGTATAATAAGCACATATTTAATTTAAGGTTTTTCATCCAATGGCAATAGAACGTGTTTTATCCGGCATGCGCCCAACTGGCAATCTGCATTTAGGGCATTACAACGGCGTACTTAAAAACTGGATTCGCTTACAGCATGAGCATGAATGTTTATTTTTTGTCGCTGACTGGCATGCGCTCACCACCCATTACGACACCCCGGAAGTGATCGAAGAAAGCGTATGGGAAATGGTGATTGACTGGCTAGCCGCGGGGGTTGACCCTGCCAGTGCCACGATTTTTATTCAGTCGCGTGTGCCCGAGCATGCTGAGCTGCATACTTTATTGTCAATGATTACACCGCTAAGTTGGTTAGAGCGTGTGCCTACCTACAAAGATCAGCAAGAGAAACTATCTAGCAAAGATTTATCTACTTACGGCTTTTTGGGGTATCCATTGCTGCAAAGTGCAGACATTTTGATTTACAAAGCCACTCAGGTGCCAGTGGGCGAAGACCAGATTCCACACATTGAATTTACCCGCGAAATTGCGCGGCGCTTTAACCATTTGTACGGTAAAGAAAAAGGCTTTGAAGAAAAAGCCGAGGCGGCGATTAAAAAACTGGGTAGTAAGCGTGGTGCGCTATATGAAGAAATGCGCAAAGCCTATCAGGAAAGTGGTGATGAAGAAGCGTTAGAAACAGCGCGCGCCATGATAGAAGAGCAGCAAGGCATGAGCATGGGTGATAAAGAGCGCTTGCTTGGTTACCTTGAAGGCGGCGGAAAAATTATTTTGGTAGAGCCAGAATATAAATTGACCCCAGCTTCAAAAATGCCCGGCTTGGATGGGCAGAAAATGTCTAAGTCTTACAACAACACGATTTCATTGCGTGAAGACGTAGACTCGGTTGCCAAAAAAATTAAAACCATGCCAACTGATCCGGCACGTGTACGACGCACTGACCCGGGCGATCCAGCTAAATGCCCGGTATGGCAATTGCATGAAATTTATTCGGACAAATCTACGCAGGAGTGGGTGCAGGCTGGCTGCAAAGGCGCTAGCATAGGCTGTATTGAATGCAAAACCCCGGTGATTGAAGGTGTATTAGCTGAGCTAAAACCAATTCAGGAACGTGCTGCACAATATGCCGAAGACCCGATGTTGGTGAAAAATATTGTAGCGGAAGGTTGTGAAAAAGCCCGTAAGCTTGCGCGTGAAACCATGCGCGATGTTCGGGATGTGATGGGCTTGAATTATAGTTAAGAGGGTTGGAGTTGTGTAGGCTGGAGATTGATTGAAAGTCGTCGATCTCGCCCGACAGCCGAGTTACTTTCTTTTGCTTGGCCAAAAGAAAGTAACCAAAGAAAAGGCTACCCTCAGCCACTTGTTTCCTGCGTTGCTCAGCTTCATGGACGGCAATCGAAACTCAACCTGACAAGCCACACAAAACGTGGCTTGTTGCGGGATTCAAACAGTCGATTGCCGAAAACTTCCATGAAGCTTGCGCTACTCGGCGTGGCTACAAGGTGTTTGGCTGAGTACTGAACTGCAATATTTTAAAATATTTGAGATTAACTTTTATCGGCAGTTAATTAAGATTTTTTATCCGTGTGTATCTGTGTTCATCTGTGGCTAAAAGATATTTAGTCTGCGGGTAAATAAAATAAGGCGGTTCATTTGTTACTCACAACAAACGACATCAAAATCAAAGGTGAAAAGCTCAACGAGCTGCCGCAAGACCTTTATATTCCGCCGGATGCGCTTGAGGTTTACCTTGAGTCATTTGAAGGGCCGCTAGACTTATTGCTGTATCTAATCCGTAAACATAATCTCGATATTTTAGATATTCCCATGGCGAACCTGACACGCCAATACATGCAATATGTAGAGAAAATGCGCGCCATTAAGCTAGAGCTGGCAGGGGACTATTTGTTAATGTCTGCCATGCTGATAGAAATTAAATCGCGCATGCTATTGCCTAAACAAACCGAGTTGGCTGCAGAAGATGACCCGCGCGCTGAGCTGGTTAGACGCTTGATGGAATATGAAGCGATTAAGCTTGCCGCGCAGCGTTTAGATGAAATGGATAAAGTGGGCGATGGTTTATATGTGGCGAGTGCTTATTATCAGCACATCAGTCAGGTGAAGCCGCCAGAAGTGAGTTTGGACGACCTAGCTGAAGCTTGGCGCAATGTGCTTAAGCGCGCCAGTCATTTTCAGCATCATAAAGTCGGTCGCGCCGAACTCTCGGTACGCGAGCATATGAGTATTATTCTGCGCCGCTTAAAAGATGACCGCATGCTTGAGTTTATGCAGCTGTTTGATGTGAAGAGTGACGGTATTCCTAAGTTGGTGGTATGCTTTTTGGCAATACTAGAATTATGCCGCGAAGGTTTATTGCGTATGACACAGCAAACAGCGTTTTCGCCTATTTATGTGCAGATAAATAGCCATGAGTGAATCCAGTAACATCACCGAACTGAAAAATGTATTAGAGGTTGCTTTGCTTACCTCGCATGAGCCGCTGTCTTTAGATGATATGCTGCGCCTGTTTTCCGAAAAAATGGAACGTGCAACTTTGCGTATGTTGCTAGATGAACTCAAGCAGGATTGGGCGCAGCGCACTATGGAGTTGGTGCAGGTGGCCAGCGGTTATCGGTTTCAGGCCAAAGCTGAATATGCAGATTTTCTAGCCAGACTAAATCCTGAGCGGCAGGCCAAATATTCGCGTGCGGTGATGGAGACTTTAGCGATTATTGCTTATCGCCAGCCGGTTACGCGTGGCGATATTGAAGAGATTCGTGGCGTGGCGGTTAACCCAAATGTCATGCGTCAGTTGCAAGAGCGCGACTGGATTGATGTGGTTGGTCAGCGTGAAGTGCCCGGTAGACCATCGCTTTATGCCACTACCAAACATTTTTTAGATGATTTAAATCTCAAATCATTGTCAGAGTTACCCCCTATGGAAGATTTTACGCAGCAAGATATGCCTATTTAACAACGTAATTTAGGAGCGCAATTTATTGCGCGAAATCACTTCAAATGATGGTAATTACCCTTCGCGCAATAAATTGCGCTCCTACAAATAACAATTGCTGTAAAATCCGTTTTCAATCATTTAAGTAAGTTCAACATGGCACGTCCCTTCAAGCAACAACGAGATCCGCAGCGCCCAGTGCGCAGACCCACCACTAATTTTACAAAATTAGAAGTGGATCCAGACGCGCCCGCAGTGCCAACGCAAAGATTGCATAAACTGCTGGCATTATCGGGTTTAGGTTCGCGACGCGATATGGAAGAGCTCATTGCCAGTGGTCGCGTGACCGTGAATGGTAAAGTGGCAACGGTTGGTATGGGTGTTACCGAGCATGATGTGATTCGTCTAGATAGCCGCCCAGTGCGTTTGTCGTTTGAAGTTGAATTGCCACAAGTACTGGTTTACCACAAACCGGAAGGCGAAATCGTGAGCCAGGACGACCCTGAAGGTCGTGCCAGCGTATTTGATAAATTACCAAAAATTAAACACGGCAAATGGATTGCCATTGGCCGTTTAGACATGAATACCAGTGGCTTGCTGATATTTACCACCTCTGGCGAGTTAGCCAACCATTTCATGCATCCGCGCTATGAAGTAGAGCGTGAGTATGCCGTACGTATTTTTGGCGAATTGACTGAAGGTCAAATGGCACAGCTTAAAGAGGGTATTGAGTTGGAAGATGGCCCAGCAAACTTCGATAGCATTATTCCGCAAGGTGGCGAAGGCGCGAATCATTGGTATCAGGTGATTTTGCGCGAAGGCCGTAACCGTGAAGTACGTCGTTTGTTCGAAGCGTTTCAATTGCCGGTTAGCCGTTTGATGCGCGTGCGCTTTGGCCCAGTGAATTTACCACCACGGGTTAAGCGTGGACAAATGCTCAAACTTGAGCAAAAAGAAGTTGTCGGTTTGTTGGAATGGGCAGGGCTAGAAGTGCCGAAAGCACCATTAAGGCAGCTTACACAGCGCGAAAAACTAAAATCAACTACTGTATTTACACCCAAAGTACGCAAACAGCGTATGAGTGCATTAGATAGACCACCACCTAGTGCAGATGATGGCGGTCAGGGTAGGCCGCACCGTGGTAAACCCGAGTCACGTAATCCTGCTGCCAAGAAACCAGTACCAAGAAAATCGGCGAATCGTCGTGTACGTCAAACTAGTGATTTGAGCGCGCCGCAGATGCAGAAGAAGAGTGATAGGAATAGGGGCAGGGGATAGTTTTAGATAAGCGTCACTTAACAGTTCATTGGTCTCGCCCGACAGGCGAGATACTTTTTCTTGCTTAGCCAAGAAAAAGTATCCAAAAAGAAGGCTACCCCCTACCGCTTAATTCCTGTGCTGCTCGTCATTTTGGGCGACAATCGGAAACTCGCCCAATAAAATCTTGGGCTCAAACAGCCGATTGTCGAAACCTCCCATAATGACTGCGCTGCTCGGCGCGGTAGCAGGGGCGTGACAAACCACCTTAACCCCTAAACTTTTATTTATAACGATTATTTTTAATGCCAGTATTTCGAGTTCCGTCATACCAGCGTAGGCTGGTATCCAGACAACATTGCACTCACTAATTTCTGATAGCTGAACTTATCTCAGATATTAGTGAAGATCTTAGACATTAGTGAAGAAATTTAGGCTTTACCCAAGCGCCACAAAGATGTTACTTCCGCTTTTCTGGCAGCATGCAATGGGTCGCTGGCATCCAATGTTTTTTGATGCGTGGCTTTAGTGTCGATTTTATCAATCACTTTTAAACCAGCCGTAGCAATCCAGTTTTGCAGTTCGTCGCGTGTTCTCAAGCCTAAATGCTCCGCAAAATCTGACAGGATTAACCAACCTTCACCGGCATCGCTTAAATGTGCTTTCAGCCCATTCAAGTAGCCTTTGAGCATTTTGCTGCTGTCGTCATACACTGCCGATTCCAGCACTGAGCTTGGGCGCGCTGGCAGCCATGGTGGGTTGCACACAATTAAGTCAGCTTTTCCGTTTTCTTCACTTGGAAATAAATCAGCATTGACCACGGTCACTGAGTTTTTCATATCTAATTGGTTGATATTTCTTTGAGCACACTCCAGCGCGCGTGGTGAATTGTCGGTGGCGATAATTTTTTTAATGCCACGATGCGCCAAAATAGCGGCTAACACGCCGGTACCGGTACCAATATCAAAAGCCAAGTTGCACGGCACTGGCAAAGGTGCGGTGTCTACCAAGCTTAAGTATTCACCACGAATCGGTGAAAACACACCATAGCTTGGGTGAATTTTGTGATTGATAGCAGCAATTTCAACACCGTTTTTGCTCCACTCATAAGCGCCCACCAAACCTAATAACTCGCGTAATGACACCACAAACGATTGAGCAGTTTTGCCATAAGCATGTTCACAGGCGGCTTTGACGTCTGGGGCACGACGCAGGTTAACATGGTAGCCCAGGCTAATTTCAATCAGTAACATGCCCAAAATACGTGCTTTATGTGACTGTGCCTGACGGTGCTGATGAAATGCATCTGTGATGTTATCAGCTGCTTTTTTAGGTTTTTTACCCGGGCGGTCTATGCGGCGTGTGATGGCCTGCATCAGCAGCTTGGCGTTTTGAAAGTCGCCACGCCACAGCAGGGCAGTGCCTTCGCAAAATAGCTTATGCGCCACGTCAGCTTTAATAGTGTCGTCAGCAATTTGCACGCGCTTAGGCGCTGGCGTTTCGTTTTCAGAGTGCCAGTTTGCAGTTTTAGTTTTTCCGGCTTCAAGCCAGCTAATAGTTTCAGGTGCTGTTTGGGTGGCGTTCCCAGTGGTAGTGTTCAAAGTGTGGGGTGCCTAAATAAGTGGTGAATTATTGTGAAATAAGTTGTGATTTAGTGAGCAAAAATACAAATGCATCGCCAGATGAAACTTCCAGCCAAGTAAATGGCAGGTCAGGGTAAGCTTCAATGAGTGCGTCACGATTGTGGCCGATTTCGACGACTAATATGCCCTCATCTGTCAGGTAGTTTGCTGCTTCACGTAAAATTGTATGTGTATGATCAAGACCTGCGTCACCGCTGCCTAAGGCTAGTTGCGGCTCGTTGCGGTACTCAGCTGGAAGTTCAGCCATCGATGGTGCATCTACATAAGGTGGATTGCTGATAATTAAATCGTACTGCTTTCCTTTAAGTGCGCTAAACATATCGGACTTAATGGCATGAACCCGATCTTGCAGGCCGTAGTTGGCGATATTGATGTTGCAGACATCGATTGCATCCGGTGAAATATCAATAACATCAATCTCAGCGTCAGGGTAGGCATCCGCTAATAAAACACCTAGACAGCCGCTGCCAGTGCATAAATCTGCTGCACTATTCACCAGCTCGGGATATTCAATCCAAGGTTGCAGACCATCGTTTACTAGCAGTTCGGCAATAAACGAGCGCGGAATCAACACACGCTCATCTACAAAGAATTTCAAACCTTGTAGCCACGCTTCTTTTAACAAATAAGCCGTTGGCGTGTGTTTGCTTATGCGCTCTTCAATAAAGCCTGCTAGTTTGGTGCGTTCTTCACTGGTCAGGCGTGCGTCTAAAAAGTTATTCAGTGTGTCGTGCGGCAGGTGCAAGCTACCCATAATCAGCCACACCGCTTCATCATAAGCATTGTCTGTTCCATGACCATAAAAAATGTCTGAATTTTCAAAGCGGCTTACAGCATAACGTAGCCAGTCGCGGATGGTGAGAAGTTCAGTTGTTACTTGATGGATTGTCATAATTTTAGCCACAGATTAACACGGATAAACACAGATTAAAAAATTAGAGCACTAGTCGTCTGATTTCAATTTTAGGTTTTCCAAAATTGATAATTAGACCTAGCTGCAAGTTGGCGGCTTTCAGATAATTAAGGCATTGCGCAACGTGTGTGTCATCAATCGCCTTACATGCTTTTAATTCAATTAAAACCTTTGATTCAATTACTAAGTCACTTATATACTCCCCAACTACGATGTTATCGTAAATAACTTTAACAGGTGATTGTTGTTGATATGCGAGCTTATTTTTTCTTAACTCAATAACGAGTGCATTTTCATAAACTTTTTCAAGAAAGCCTGAGCCCAGTGTATTGCTCACAGTGTAGGCGCAACCAATTATCTTTTGAGTCAGTTCAGTTTCAATGGTTTTATCTGCGTCCATCTGTGTTTATCTGTGGCTAAATTAATAACAGCTTTTCCATCGTCAATTTATAAGTTTCTTTCAGCGGCTCGATGTCCGCTACACCCACGCATTCATTCAGTTTGTGTATCGTTGCATTCAAGGGGCCAAACTCAATTACTTGTTTGCAGATGTCTGCAATAAAGCGGCCATCTGAGGTGCCGCCAGTTGTCGATAGCTCAGGAGTTACGCCATAAGCTTGTTCGATAGAGGCTGCGATTGCATCCACCAGATTGCCGCGCGGTGTGATGTAAGGTGGTGAGTATTCCCACTCTAGCGTGTAGTCCAGCGCATGCTGGTCTAAAATTGCAAGTACGCGGCTTTTTAAATTCGCCTCAGTACTACCTTTACCATCAAGCTCAGGGCAGAACCTGAAATTGAACAGAATTTCTACTTCGCCGGGCACTACGTTAGTGGCGCCGGTGCCGCCATTCATGTTAGAAATCTGCCATGAAGTAGGCGGAAAGTATTCGTTACCGTTGTCCCAAACCGTTTCTACCATGTCTTTAATGGCAGGAGCTGCCATGTGAATCGGGTTTTTAACCAGATGCGGGTAGGCAATGTGGCCTTGCAAACCTTTCACCACAAGTTTGCCTGAGAGCGATCCGCGACGACCATTTTTAATCATATCGCCCACTACCTTGTTACTAGTGGGTTCGCCAACGATGCAGTAGTCAAAGTGCTCATTACGTGCTTTTAATGCTTCTACCACTTTTACTGTGCCGTCCACGGCTACGCCTTCTTCATCGGAAGTAATCAACAGGCCAATAGAGCCTGCGTGATTTGGATGTGCGGCTACAAATTCTTCAATGCTGGTTACAAACGCAGCCAGAGAGGTTTTCATGTCAGCGGCACCGCGTGCATACAGCATACCGTCTTTAATGGTAGGTTCAAACGGTGGTGTATGCCATTTATCCAATGGGCCGGTAGGCACAACATCGGTGTGTCCAGCAAATGCCAGCAACGGGCCTGTGGTGCCGCGGCGTGCATACAAATTATCTACATTGCCAAAACGCATGCGCTCAATTTTGAAACCTAGAGGCTCCAGACGAGAAATCATCAGCTCTTGGCAGCCGGCGTCTTCCGGGGTGTTGGATTGGCGTTTGAGTAGGTCGATTGCTAGTTCTAAGGTTTTGGTCATAATTTAATTAGCCACAGATGAACACAGATATATACAGATTAAAAACCTATTCGCTTAACACGCGTTGATAATCACTTTCACTAAAACCTAGCGCAAGTATTTGTTGGTCTTTTTCAAGAATGGGGCGTTTGATCACTGATGTTTTTGTCTGCATTAACGTTACCGCAGACGCATTGTCAATAATGCTGGATTTTGTTGCTTCATCTAAACCACGCCAGGTTAGACCGGCGCGGTTGATGAGTTTTTCACTAGGGTATTGTGACAGCCATTGCTGAATAGTGGCTTCATCTATGCCTTGTTTTTTAAAGTCATGAAACTTGTAAGCGATATTGTTGGCATCCAGCCAGTCACGGGCTTTTTTAACAGTGTTGCAGTTAGGGATGCCATACAGTTTCATTTAGATGCCACGTAGCAGTTCGTTAATACCTACTTTGCCTAAAGTTTTAGCATCCACTTTTTTCACAATCACAGCGCAGTACAAGCTATAGCTACCGTCTTTAGATGGCAGGTTGCCAGCTACAACTACTGAGCCGGCAGGTACACGGCCATAGAATACTTCGCCGGTTTCGCGGTCGTAAATTTTGGTAGATTGGCCAATGTAAACACCCATAGAGATGACACAGTTGTCTTCAACTACTACGCCTTCAACGACTTCTGAACGTGCGCCGATAAAGCAGTTGTCGCCGATAATTGTAGGGCCAGCCTGCACTGGTTCTAACACGCCACCGATACCCACGCCACCGCTTAAGTGTACGTTTTTACCGATTTGCGCGCATGAGCCTACGGTTGCCCAAGTGTCTACCATGGTGCCTTCACCTACGTTGGCACCGATGTTGACGTATGAAGGCATTAACACTGCATTTTTACCGATGAATGAACCGCGACGCACGATTGCGTTTGGCACCACACGGAAACCGCCAGCTTTAAAGTCGGCTTCAGTATAGTCAGCAAATTTTGGCGGTACTTTATCAAAGTATTTAGTCACGCCGTCATCCATCAACACGTTGTCTTCTAAACGGAATGACAACAACACAGCTTTTTTCAACCATTGATGTGTTTCCCATTGTTGGGTATCACCAATACGGCTGGCAACGCGTAATTTGCCGCTGTCTAAATCGGCTATAACTGAAGCAACTGTAGCTTTGATTTCAGCGCTAGCGTTGCCTGGGTTGATGTTTGCGCGGTCTTCGAACGCAGCTTCGATAATGCTTTGACGTGGATCCATATGACTCTCTGATTAAATTTAAGTTGGTAAATTGTTGAATGCGCTATTTTAACCTAAACCAAGCGCTCGCCCAAAAATAAAGCGCATACAAAACATGCTATGCGCCATAGTGAATCTGAAGTTGAAGAAGTTAGGCTGTTATTTGGCGGCTTTTGCGGCCTCATACAATGGCATGACTGTAGGGCTTAGTTCGCGCAGTTCAGCAATTCTGTTTGCGCTTGCGGGATGTGTGCTTAAAAACTCTGGCTGCTTAGCGCCACCCTGAGCTTCCATTTTCTCCCATAAGCTTACCGCTGCAGCCGGGTCATAACCTGCGCGCGCTGCGAGTTCAAGCCCGATTCTATCTGACTCTCGTTCTTGTTCGCGGCTGTTAGGCAGCGCAAAAAAGAGTTTTGACCCCATGCTGGCAGCCTGCATAGAGGCATTGCCAGCCACGGTGCTAGTGCCTCGCGTGAGCACCGCGGCTATGGCTTGCAAGCCAAATTGCTGCACATAAGCTTGCGACATGCGCTCGCGGCCATGCTCTCGCAAGGCATGCGCAATTTCGTGGCCAATGACTGCGGCTAGCTCATCATCAGTGGCATTGAGTTTTTCGATTAAACCCGAATACACCATGATTTTACCGCCAGGCATGCAGTAAGCATTGAGCTGGTCGCTTTTTTCCACATTCACTTCCCATTGCCATTGCGTTGCATCTGCTCTAAAAACGCCAACTTGAGCGATAAGGCGGTTAGAAATTTTACGCACTCTGTCTACTAAAATAGGGTCGGCATTCAGGGTTTGTTTTTTCTGCGCCGCACTGAGTGTTTGCGCGTAAGCCTGTTTTGACATATTGCCTACATACGATGCAGGTAATGCCAAAAATTGTGAACGCTTAACACCGACAACGCCGCCAGTGGTGGTGCTGGCACAACCGCTCATTGATGCTGCCAGCAGAGCCAGCACAAGCAACCTGAATTTACCTGAATAAAATAGGTGATTAACAACAGCACGCGTCAACATTTTTATACTCAAAATGAAACCTGCGCACCGAGTTCAACCACACGGTTAGCAGGTAATTTAAATTGATTGGTGATGGTTTCTGCGCTTCTGAATAAGCTGATAAATATTTTCTTGCGCCAGTAAGCCATGCCCGGTTTTGTGTTGGCAATCAGACTTTCTTTGCCGATGAAATACGAAGTATCCATTGCGTCTAGAGTGAGTCCCATATCAGCGCAAAGCGCTAAGTCTCTTGGCAAATCAGGTTCGTCTTTAAAGCCGTAATTCACACTCACTCTATAAAAGTCATGTTCCAATTTCTCAAGTCCAACGCGTGTCTCGATAGGCGCATAAGGGATATCTAAAAACTTCACTGTCAGCAAAATCACTTTTTCATGCAACACCTTATTGTGTTTCAGATTGTGCAACATAGCATGCGGTACACCGTCTGGATTTGGCGTCATGAAAATCGCATTGCCAGAAACGCGTGTTGCTGGATGCGCACCCATCGCCTCAATAAACGGCTCCAATGCCATCGCTTCATTTTTAAGGTGTGAGTAAAGCTGGGTTCTGCCTGTCTTCCAGGTGAGCATGAGTGTGAAAATAATCACGGCAATCACCAGCGGCACCCATCCACCATCAGGGATTTTCAGTATATTGGCACTGAAAAAAGCAAGATCTACGGTCAGAAATATAATCACCAGCGCAATACTGCGGGCTTTGCTCCAACCCCATAAATAGTGAAACACGATGCCAGCCAACAAGGTGGTGATGACCATGTCACCAGTGACCGCAATGCCATATGCCGCCGCTAGGTTACCCGATGATTGAAAGCCTATTACCAGCGTCATGACAGCCAGCATCAAACCCCAATTTACGCGCGGCATGTAAACCTGGCCTTGCTGACTTTCTGAGGTGTGCTCAACTCGCATGCGCGGTAGGTAGCCTAGCTGTAGTGCCTGACGCGATACTGAAAATGCTCCGGTAATGACTGCTTGTGAAGCAATCACGGCGGCTAATGTTGCTAAAATGATCATCGGAAATAGCATCCACTCTGGTGCTAATAAATAGAATGGATTTTTGACTGATTCGGGGTGTTGCAGGATGAGCGCGCCCTGACCAAAGTAGTTGAGTATTAGCGCAGGTAATACAAAACCAAACCAAGCTAAGCGAATCGGAAATCTGCCAAAATGCCCCATGTCTGCATATAAGGCTTCTGCACCGGTCACTGCCAGTACCACCGCACCCAAGGCTACAAAAGCAATCCAAGGACTAATCTGGAAAAAATAAATCGCATAAACAGGATTAAGCGCATTCAAAATGACCGGGTAATTGAATATTTCTAACAATCCAAGCACACCCAGTGTGCCAAACCATAGCAGCATAATTGGGCCAAACAGTGCGCCAACCAATGCCGTGCCTTTGCTTTGTGTCCAAAATAACACAAACAACACCAGCAAGGTGATGGGAACAATGAGCGGGTGTAGCACTGGGGCTGCTAATTCTAGGCCTTCTATCGCAGACAGCACGGAAATAGCAGGGGTAATCATGCCATCGGCATAAAACATGCAAGCGCCTAAAATGCCGAGTAGCATAATCACGCGCTGTTTTTTAGCATTGCCTTCAGTATTGCGACTGGCAAGCGCGAGCAAAGCCATGATGCCGCCTTCGCCGCGGTTGTCTGCACGCATGATGAATGCGACATATTTAATCGACACTACCATAATAAGTGCCCATACAATCAGCGACAGAATGCCGAACATATTGGCTTCGTTCAGCGGCACCGGGTGGTGACCCACTGAAAAGACTTCTTTCATGGTATATAAGGGGCTGGTGCCGATGTCGCCGAAAACTACGCCTAGCGCAGCTAGTGTCAATGCTGAGAGTTTAGATTTAGTGCCGACAGATGATGACATTCGAATTTGAAATCAAATTAGGTGAGATGGCTATTATCGGCCAATTAACTTGCTAAACCAATACAATTTTTAGGATTTGCATTAAAACTTTCAGGTATTGGTTTTTGAAATAATTGCGTCAGCTGAGCCATGGCTTAAGGTGAGTTTCACTGCATCGCCACTTTTGAGTTGTATGCTGCTATTGATGATGGCGCCGTCACTGTTCTGTACAAACGCATAACCTCGGGTCAGCACTGCCTGCGGGTTTAAATGCTGCAAATTTTGCCCAAGCCTAAGCAGATGTTGCTGTTTGCTATTGAGTTGCTGCGTGACCAGATTGCCAAGTCGATAAGCGATTTGAGCAAGTTGCATTTTTTGTTGTTCGACTTGCTGCGCGGGCGAGATTAATCTGCGTGCTATGTAATCTAGACTCTGAGCGCGCTGGTTCAAAGCTAATTGCATGGTTCTGATGAGTTGCAGTTTTAACTGATTTAAGCCATGAAGCAGCGCTTCACGTGATGGTACTGCGAGTTCAGCAGCGGCAGTTGGCGTGGCCGCGCGTATGTCTGCGACAAAGTCACAAATAGTAAAGTCAGTTTCATGGCCAACACCGCTGATGGTAGGAATAGCACATTGTGCAACTGCACGCGCCACCACCTCTTCGTTAAATTGCCACAAATCTTCAATGCTGCCACCGCCGCGACAGATAATCAGCAGGTCACATTCGGCACGATGGCTAGCCATATTGATGGCGTTAGCAATCAGTTGTGCTGCACCTTTGCCTTGTACTGGGGTTGGGTAAATGATGACTGAAATGTTGGGCATGCGACGTTTGAGCGTCGTCAACACATCGCGCAGTGCAGCGGCATCAGCGGAGGTCACAATGCCAATTTGCTTAGGATGTTTGGGTATGGACTTCTTATTGGCTTCATCAAATAAACCTTCTGTTGCCAGTTTGATTTTGAGCTTTTCAAATGCTTCAAATAGCGCACCTAAACCTGCGCGTTGCACAAACTCAACCGTAAGCTGAAAGTCGCCGCGCGCTTCATATAAAGTTACAGTACAGCGTGCTTCGATTTTGTCACCCTCGCGCGGCATAAAATCAACATAGCTGTTGCGCCCTTTGAACATCACACAACGTACTTGGGCGCCGGAATCTTTGAGCGAAAAATACCAATGACCACTTGCTGCGCGGGTGAAATTTGAAATCTCACCCGAAACCCAAAATAAGGGAAAACTCTGTTCCAAAATATTGCGTGCCAAACGATTCAGTTCGGTCACGGTCAATACTTTGTTAGGGCTTGGATTTGCGTTGAATTCTGTCAAAACTGGCTCGCTACTTTATGTGATGTGATGGCTTACAACTTGGGTTAAAATGACTTGCTCTTAAATTATATCGTGATGACTATGATGATGAATAAATTTCTTGCCGGACGCACTGGCTATTTAATTGGTTTTTTGGCGAGCTTTGGCGGTGTGGGTTTAGCGCTTTGGATACAAACCCGCTACAACCTTGAGCCATGCCCCTTATGTATTTCTCAGCGTATTGTTTTAATGGCGCTAGGTGTGCTGTTCCTGATAGCGGCGTTTGTACCTAAATTTCCACGCTTTTTTGCATTGTTGCAGGTGTTAACTGCTATAGCTGGCGCAGGTGTAGCGATTCGTCATTGGTGGATACAGGCGCATAAAGAATCCATGATTGCCGATTGCGGCGTGGGTTTTGATTATATGTTCGAGAATTTCCCTCTAGAAAAAGCGCTGACTTTAGTGTTTAGAGGCACTGGTGATTGTGCTGCCATCGATTGGACTTTTTTGGGGTTAACCATTCCGCAGATGGCGCTGATAACCTTTATCTCCGCTGGTGTTTATGCACTGTATTTAGCCAAATTAAATAAAAAATAAAGAAATTACGATGTACAAAACCATTGATCATTTTGTGGGCAACACGCCTTTAGTAAAATTGCAGCGCATGGCTGGCGAGACCAGTAATACTATTTTGCTGAAACTTGAAGGTAACAATCCGGCAGGTTCCGTGAAAGATAGGCCTGCTTATTCCATGATTACCCGCGCCGAGGCACGGGGCGATATTAAGCCGGGCGATACTTTAATCGAAGCCACTAGTGGCAATACTGGTATCGCCTTGGCGATGGTAGCCGCAATGCGCGGTTACAAAATGATATTGGTGATGCCAGAAAATCAAAGTGTAGAGCGTCGCCAAAGCATGAAAGCGTATGGTGCAGAGCTGGTGCTCACCCCCAAAGATGGCAGTATGGAGCTGGCGCGCGATGTTGCGCTAAAAATGCAGGCAGAGGGCGAGGGTGTTGTGCTGGATCAGTTTGGCAATATGGATAATCCGTTGGCGCACTACGAAGGCACCGGCCCTGAAATCTGGCGCGATACGGCAGGCAAGGTCACGCATTTCGTATCTAGCATGGGCACCACTGGCACCATTATGGGCACGTCTCGCTATTTAAAAGAACAAAATCCCAACATTCAAATTATTGGTGTGCAGCCCGAAGAAGGTTCGCAAATTCCAGGCATACGTAAATGGCCGCAAGAATATCTCCCCAAAATTTTTGATGCCAATCGCGTAGATGAGCTGATTTACGTGAATCAAAAAAATTCTGAAAATACCACGCGCAAATTGGCGACTATGGAGGGCATTTTTGCAGGTATTTCATCTGGAGGCTGTTTGTACGCAGCCTTGCAATTATCGAAACGCGTTGAAAACTCGGTGATTGTGACCATCGTTTGTGACCGAGGTGACCGCTATCTATCAACAGGTGTGTTCCCTGCATAGATGCATTTAGCCGCTAATGAACGCTAACGAACGCAGATATGCAGGAGTAACAAAACGCTTATCCGTGTTTATCAACATTCATCTGTGGCTAGCGGTTTTTTTTAGCTGTTTTAGCATCACCAGCTTTGCGTTGAGTCAGATTTCAATTACCGCCGAGCGCATTGAGCACACGCAAGCTAATATTAAAAATCTAAGTCTTAAGCTCAATCTTGATAAACCTAAGCTTAATTTGCAGTCTAGCGCAACATTTAAACCAAAATCCCAAGCAGATTGGCTGCAATTGAAATTGGATTGCGGCCTACCTCAATATCAAAGTAAATCAGTTTCAGGCAAAGCTGTGGTTGACTGTCCGCAAGGTTTACTTGCATCCTCGCGCGTTAAACTGCCTTTTGCACTAAAAGTCAATCAATTAAGCTTAGCCGATACACCACATCTTAATGCCAGTTTGCAGGTGCAAAAGGCCAGCTTTAGTGATGAGGCAGGTTTGCATGCGGCTGATAAATTAGACGGTTTGTTAATCGTCGATTTGCAAAAATCCGTAACCGGTTGGAATTGGCAAACCAATATTGATTGGCAAAGCGGAGAGTTGTTTTGGCAACCTTTTTATATTGCAAACGGCGGTCATCAGCTGCTAGCAAGCGGTAAACTTGATGAGCAGTTACTT
>NCHI01000029.1:0-5265 GCA_002281815.1 Methylotenera sp. 24-45-7 | reverse complement strand
GAGCAGTTACTTAGCGTGGATAGTGCGTATTTGAAATTAAAAGATATCGCTGAACTTGATGGCTCCGCAAGCTTTGATTTGAGCAATATGCGTTTCGATAATTTGAGACTCAATGTTCCCAACTTGAATTTAAAGACGGCATATCCTACGTTTTTCAAACCGTTATTGGAGAAAACCGCTTTTGGACATGCCGAGGTTGAGGGGTCGGCTGCATTGAAATTTGAAATTAACAATTCGCAAGCTCAATCTTTTGAGTTGTTGCTAAAAGAGGTTGATATTGCAGATAACAATAAGAAATTTGCTTTATACAAGCTTAATGCCAATATCCCGTGGGATTATGACTTGGCGAAACCAGTACGCTTGAGTTATCAGAGTGGTGAATTGTTAAATCTGCCTCTGGGCAAAACACATATAGAAGCAATGGTTGATCGCTATGCATTTACTGCGCCACTGATTGAACTGCCCATTTTGGATGGCATGCTTGCCTTGTC
The DNA here is from genome assembly GCA_002281815.1 of Methylotenera sp. 24-45-7. Classification (GTDB taxonomy): domain Bacteria; phylum Pseudomonadota; class Gammaproteobacteria; order Burkholderiales; family Methylophilaceae; genus Methylotenera. The sequence continues at coordinate 4,774 of NCHI01000029.1, read as the reverse complement.
GAATATTTCTGCGGCACGTGCTGGCGGCGAATGGTATTGGCACTTAAGTGCTAAATTAACGCCGATTGCGATGGAAGATTTCAGTACAGCTTTAAATTTGCCGCGTATGCAAGGTAAAGCTTCTGCTGAAATTCCTTTAGTGACTTATGCCGCTGGTAAGCTGACGACTGACGGCAGTTTAGTATTAAATGTATTTAACGGCACTGCAACGGTGACGCAGCTCACTATGCAATCTCCTTTAGGCATTGCGCCCAAATTGAATGCTGATATTGCCTTGCGTAATCTGGATTTGGGTATATTGACCAGTACATTTTCGTTTGGCGCGATTGAAGGTAAGTTAGACGGCGATATTGAAGATTTGGAATTACAAAACTGGAAGCCCATAAGATTTGACGCCATGGTGCAGAGCAGTCCGGGTAGATATCCTAAGAAAATTTCACAACGTGCGGTAGAAAACATTTCGGCGCTAGGTGGCGGTGGTGCAGCGGCGGCAGTACAACGTAGTTTTTTACGTTTTTTTAAGCAGTTTAATTATGGGAAAATGGGGCTAAGTTGCCGCTTACGTAACGATATTTGTGAAATGGGCGGGGTTGAGTCAACGCCTAGTGGTTATATCATCGTTAAAGGTAGTGGCATCCCCGCTATTACTGTGATGGGGTACAATCAATCTGTTGGCTGGAGTGAGTTGCTAGCGCGTATCAAGCGCGTGACCGATGGCAACACCAAAGCAGTCATTCAATAGCATGTTGCAACACTAGGTAAAAATATAAGGAATAATGATGAAAAACTGGATGTTAGGATTATTGTTGGTATCTGTAATACCGGCTTGTGTGACCATCAATATTTATTTTCCAGCAGCGGCAGCTGAAAAAGCGGCAGACAAAATTATTGACGATGTGTGGCAATTGAAAAATGGCGCTGAAAAGCCTACCGTTAATAGCAATGAGCCTGCAAAACCTGTCTATAAATAAGGAATAATCATGAAAAAAATATTGTTGAGTTTGATGCTTTTTAGCACTTTGTTAATGAGTCAGTTCGTAGTGGCTGCCGCTGACTTGGAGGTAAATACCCCTGCGATCACTGCGGTTAAAAATAGTATGCAGTCACGTCATGGTCAGCTGGCTGCATTTTATGCAAATGGTGCAATTGGTTTGACCAAAGATGGTTTTATTGCAATAAAAGATGCGAATGCCGTGCCGCTGGCGCAGCGCGGTGCGTTAACCAGCTTGGTGAAAGATGAAAACGCAGACCGTGCAAATTTGTATAAAGAAATTGCGCAGGCCAACGGCCACCCTGAGTGGCAGGCCGAAATTCAAAGCACTTTTGCCGGACGTTGGATAGATAAGGCGCAGGCGGGGTGGTGGGTGCAAGGTGCTGGTGGATGGGTGAAAAAATAACCTTAAATATTAAGTACAAAAATGACACCTACACTAGTTTTTGATATCGAAACCATTCCCGATACTAAGGGGCTGCGAGTGTTGCTGGATTTGCCGCAAGACACTTCTGATGAGGATGTTGCCAACATCGCGTTGCATATGCGGCGTCAACAAAATGGCACGGATTTTTTGCCTTTGCATCAGCATCGTATTTGCGCAATTTCCTGCGCCTTGCGCGAGGGTAATAACTTCAGAGTGTGGACATTGGGCGATGCCAATGCCAGTGAAGCAGAAATTATTCAGCGCTTTTTTGATGGTATTGAAAAATACACGCCGCAGATTATTTCATGGAATGGCAGTGGCTTTGATTTACCAGTATTGCATTATCGCGCACTGATACATGGCATTAATGCCAGCCGTTATTGGGATTTGGGCGAAGACGACAAAGACTTTAAGTGGAACAACTATATCAGCCGTTACCATACGCGTCATTTGGATCTAATGGATTTAATGGCACTTTACAATGGCCGTGCTAATGCGCCATTGGATGATTTAGCCAAACTTTGTGGGTTTCCCGGCAAGCTGGGTATGGATGGTAGTAAAGTCTGGGATGCTTACAAAGCAGGGCAACTGGAAGAGATTCGTAACTATTGCGAAACAGATGTTGCCAACACACACTTAGTTTATCTGCGTTTTCAGCTGATGCGCGGCCATTTAACGCCAGATGCTTATGAAGCCGAGATTCAGCTGGTGCGAGATACGTTGAGCATATATCCTGCTTCGCATTGGCAAGAGTTTTTAGCTGCTTGGACCTAATTTGAAGCGCTAATGAGCCACTACATCAGTAGTGGTGCGTGAATCTAAATCTTCATTTTTCCAGTTTAATATCACCTTTTGGTTAGCACCTTCACTAATGCTAACTTTGTGGCGTAATTTAGCACCGTTATTGTTAGCGAGTATAGTGTAGGTTCCCGCAGGTAAATTCACATACAGTAATGGTTTTGAGTCTTTAAGCCTAAAAACTAGCGCACTGTTTTCATCGTATATATTGACGTTGACGTCAGTAACCGCCTGCCCAGCAACACCTTCAGAGAATAACAAATTCAAAGTAAAGTTCTTCGCAAACTGGCGCATACTTAATACTTCGTCATGGCCTACACCACCACTCAAAAATTGAATATCGGCCTTGTGGCTTAGTGGTTCTTTGCCTGCTGCCATCGCAGAATTGAATTGCATTGCGCTGAATAGTATTGATAAAACAATAGCTTGGTAACAATGGCGCTTCATGATTGGTCAACTTTCTTAATTTTAGTTAAAAACCCTTACGCGTTTAAGGATAACAAAATTTATCTGTTTTAACTAATCATAGTCATGGCGACTGCGGTAAAATTGTGCCCATGAGAAAAAAACGCAATAGAAACACGACAAATCAAGCTAGCGGACCGATTTTAACGGCAATCATCGAGTCTCTCGATCAAGAGGGACGAGGTGTTGCGCATGTAGATGGCAAAACTATTTTTATTGATGGTGCGCTGCCCCAAGAAAAGGTGACTTTTCAATCGCATCTGATTAAACCCAGCTATGAAGTCGCTAACACTATTGAAGTTCTAAAGCAGTCTAATCAGCGTGTTACACCAAAGTGCGTACACTTTGGCAATTGCGGCGGCTGTAAATTACAGCACTTGGATTTTGCCGCACAAGTGGCTGCTAAACAAAGATTGCTGGAAAATGATCTGCGGCATATTGGCAAGGTGAAAGCCGAGAATATGCTGCCACCACTTTATGGGCCAACATGGGGCTACCGTCACAAAGCGCGCTTGAGCGTTAAGTTTGTGCAGAAAAAGCAGCGCGTACTGGTTGGGTTTATTGAAAAAGCGACTAGTTTCGTGGCTGATATGAATTCCTGCGAGGTATTGGTGCCCGAAGTTTCCGCGCTCATTAGTCCTTTGCAAACGTTGATTTTGCAATTGAGCTTGAAAGATAAAATTCCACAAATTGAGTTGGCAGTTGGAGAGCCGGTGGATGGCAAGTCGGTGATTGTATTGATTTTGCGTATATTGGATGCATTGAATACACAAGATGAAAGCTTGCTACAAGCTTTTGCAGAAACACATGCGGTGCAGATTTGGACACAAAGCAAAGGCCCGGATACCATTAAGCCACTTTACCCATCCAATGGCGGACAGTTGCAATATCATCTGCCTGAGTTTGGTTTGACCTATCCATTCAAGCCAAACGAATTTACGCAAGTCAATCCACAAATCAATCAGGTGATGATACGCCGTGCGATGCAGCTGTTATCTCCGCAAGCTGACGAAAAAATTGCCGATTTCTTTTGTGGAATTGGTAACTTTACCTTGCCAATCGCACGTAGTGGGGCGCATGTGCTTGGCTTAGAGGGGCTAGCTAATTTGGTAGAACGCGCCAATGAAAGTGCGCAGCTCAATGACATTGCACAGGTTAAGTTTGGCGTGGCAGATTTATTTAAAATGACCACACAGTCGCTTACAGAGTTAGGTCATTTTGAGAAATGGCTGATAGACCCGCCGCGCGATGGTGCGTATGAGTTAGTAAAAGCCATTGATTCCAACAACGCCCCACAACGTATTGTCTATGTGTCTTGCAATCCTGCAACCTTGGCACGCGACGCTGGTGTGTTAGTCAATGAAAAATCGTATGTATTGAAAGCCGCGGGTGTGATTAATATGTTCCCGCATACCGCGCATGTTGAGTCAATCGCACTATTTGAACTTGCGCATTAATCACACTGATGTTGTAAATCTGCAACAGTTGTAATCTAGCTGTATCGCGTTTGATACAAGTCAAATAGCAGATTTGCCGTATCCCTATAATTCCCACATCTGAAATGTGTTTATTTTTTTGTGGAGAGTTTAAATGAAGAAGTCATTATTGGTGTTAGCTTTGGCAGCAACTTTTGCCCCTATGGTTGCGCAAGCTGAAGCAGGTGATTGGGTAGTGCGTGCACGTGCAGTGAATATCAGCCCAAATGAAGATAGTGATTTAGGTAAGACTGTTAATAAAAACGTAGCACCAGTCATGTCTAATGGTGCAGAACTAAAAGTTGATAGCAATACCATTCTTGAATTTGATATTTCCTACTACATTACAAAAAACATTGCCGCTGAATTAATCTTAGCAACTGGTTCAAAACATGAAGTGAGTGTCAGTGGTGAACCTGGTACTGTTGTACCTAATCAGCTTTTGGGTAGTGTAGATGTATTGCCACCTACATTAACAGTGCAATGGCACTTCAACCCTGATCAAATGATTGACCCATATGTAGGTGCAGGTATCAACTACAGCGCGTTTTTGGATAAAAAATTAACATTACATGGAAGCTCTGTAGGTGCTTTGGCTGGATCTGATATTAAAGTAGA
>NCHI01000028.1 GCA_002281815.1 Methylotenera sp. 24-45-7 | reverse complement strand
GCAAGTGAGCGCCGTCTTTATGAGCAGGACTGTGCAACTTTTGTACTGGATGGCGATAATGTCAGGCACGGGCTTTGTAATGATCTTGGTTTTACGCAACAGGATCGCGAAGAAAATATTCGACGCGTGGGTGAAATGGCCAAGCTGTTTACAGAAGCAGGTGTGATTGCAATTACCGCATTTATATCACCTTATATTGCTGACCGAGAAAGAGTGCGATCTATATTACCTGCGGGTGAATTTGTTGAGATTTATTGTCGCTGTGCGTTGGATATTTGTGAAAGTCGAGATGTGAAAGGCCTGTATGCGAAGGCAAGAAAAGGCTTAATAAGTGACTTTACCGGTATCTCTTCACCTTACGAACCACCACAAAACCCTGAGTTAACAGTTGATACCGGAACCAAAAGTTTGGACGAGTGTGCTGAGCAGGTGATTGATTATTTGCGTCAGCAGCAAATTATTGGTCAAAAAACATAAAGGGTTTAGCTGCGCGTTCTAAAAGTTGGTGACGTAAGTTGTTCTAATTCAGTCAGCCATTTAATCGCGTGACTGGCATCATTACCGCACATTTCTTGGCTGGGCATTAAAGATGCACAGACTGTTGGTCGCTCCGGTTTGCCAAAAATTTTGCATTGATTATCTGTCGATAATTGTATGCAACGTTCACCAGCTTTTTTACCGTCCGGCATACCGGGTATTGCCGATGAAATGGATGGCGCGATGCAGCATGCTGCGCAATGAGGTCTGCAGTCCATGCTGAACGCTTAAGCATCCTGCCAAGGAAAACCAAGCGCCGTCACCGATTGCTTTATTTCGTCCAAGGCATGTTTAACTAGGCTGGAAGCACCTTTTACGCCAACTTCAGTGGTGCGTCGGCTGTCTAGTTTAGGTAGGCTGAAAAGTTTTAAATCTGGATATTTGGCAACGATGTTGCGCATCATATCAATTAATTGACTTTCGCCTGCATCCATCACCCAAATTGAGGCCTCTGCGTAATCTTGCTGATGAAATAAATGGGCATAGTGTGTGTTTAACACCCATTCCACCATCGGGTGCGCCATCTGTGGAAAGCCCGGAACAAAATAGTGTTTGTTAATAGAAAACCCTGCCACCCGATTGACCGGGTTGGGAATTAAATCTGCACCTAGCGGAAAGTCTGCCATCAGCACGCGTTTGGGATAAGCCGTTTCACCATATTGCGCCTCAATTTCAGCCACCGCACCTGCATGGCGCTGAATTGGCACACCAGCTGCATCTGCTGCACACTGGCGCGTAAAGTCGTCGGGTGTTGCACCGATGCCGCCAAAACTGAACACAATGTCGCCACGTTGCATGCTGGCCTTGAGCAAGCTGGTAATCTGCTCTGGAATGTCGCCCAAATAGTGCGCCCATGCTAATTGCAAACCACGCGATTTTAATGTTTGAATGGCAAAGTTTAAGTGTGCGTCCTGACGTTTTCCAGACAGGATTTCGTCGCCGATAATGTAAATGCCGATAGATTGCATAGTGTGTTACTTAATTGTTTGAAGTTGGTCTAGTAAGGCTGGAGTCTTGATGGATGATGTTCCAAAGAATATCGTTGTCAATGCCGAGGTAGCCATGAATAAGCTGGTTACGTGTTGCTATCATCATCTGCCATGGGATGTTGGTGTATTGATCTCTGACTTCTTGAGGGATATGGGTTGCCGCTTCACCTATCAGTTCGAGATTGCGTAAAGTTGCATCATAGGTAATGCGGCTATTTATGAATTGCTGCTGATCCATGCCATCGGTATAGCTGATAGCAGTTTCACTGAATCTGATCATGTCAGAAATATAAAACCGCCATTCACGCTCAGACATCAATGGCTTCACTTTCCACGAACGGTCTTAATTCTGATCGTAAGGCCTTTTCTATGACTAAGTCCACATGGCAACCAAACAAATCTTCCAAGTAAAATTGAACACCGAAGTAGTTATTGGAGGTTGCCGGGCCATTAAAGCTTACTAAGACATCAATGTCACTGCTAGGTGTAGCACTGTCTCGCGCCATAGAACCAAATAAAGCTAAGCGGCTCACGCCAAAACGCTGGCTAAGTAGCGGCTTGCTATCTTTAAGTGTTTGAATGGCTTGTTGTTTTTTCATGGTTTATTTATCAAAACTGACTACACGGCTATTTTAATACTAAATATTATCAAGTGCCTGTTTAAGTTTAATGCGCACTTTCCCAATTGTGCCCCACACCTACTTCGGCAAGTAAAGGCACATCCAGTTTTGCCACGTGCTGCATAAGTTGTGGCAGTTTTTGTTTCACTAAATCCAGCTCGGTTTCCGGCACTTCCAGCACCAGTTCATCGTGCACTTGCATAATCAGTTTGCTTTGCAGGTTTTCGTCCGTTAGCCATTTTTGCACTTCAATCATGGCGAGTTTAATCAGGTCTGCCGCAGTGCCTTGCATGGGCGCATTAATAGCGGCGCGTTCGGCACCAGCTCTTCTCATGCCATTGGGGCTGTTGATTTCGGGCACCCATAACCTGCGACCAAAATAGGTTTCTACGTAGCCTTTTTGTTTGGCAATTTCACGTGTGCTTTGCATATATTCACGCACACCGGGGTAGCGCGCAAAATAGCGTTCAATATAACTTTGCGCTGCACTGCGTTCAATGTTTAGATTTTGCGCTAGGCCAAACGCGCTCATGCCATAAATCAGGCCAAAGTTAATCACTTTGGCATAGCGGCGCTGTTCGTTATCTACATTTTCACGGTCTACACCAAAAATTTCCGCTGCGGTGGCGCGGTGAATATCTTCGTTGTTGGCAAACGCGTTGAGCATGCCTGTATCTTGTGACAAATGCGCCATGATGCGCAGCTCAATTTGTGAATAATCGGCAGACACGATGACCGAACCTTTAGGGGCAATAAACGCTTCGCGGATGCGGCGGCCTTCTGCCGAGCGTACCGGAATGTTTTGCAGATTGGGTTCGGAGCTAGCCAAGCGGCCAGTAATAGCAACCGCTTGGTTGTAGCTGGTATGCACGCGTCCAGTGGCCGGGTTAATCATGCGCGGCAGTTTATCGGTATAAGTGGATTTCAGTTTTGCCAAACCGCGATATTCCAGCAATACTTTTGGCAAGGGGTAATCCAGCGCCAGTTCCTGCAATACGTCTTCATCCGTAGACGGTGTGCCGCTTGGTGTTTTTTTCAGCGGCTTAATCCCCAGCTTGCCAAATAAAATTTCTTGCAACTGTTTAGGCGAGCCTAAATTAAACGGTTGCCCGGCAAGTTCATAAGCCTGATTTTCCAGCGCTACCAGTTTCATGCCGATTTCGTTGCTTTGAATATTCAGCATGTTGGCATCAATCAACACGCCATTGCGTTCTATGGTAAATAAAATATCCGATACCGGCATTTCAATCTGGCTGTAGATATAGTTGAGTTTTTCATCACCAGAAATCTGCGGATACATGGCTTCGTGCAACTGCAAGGTGATGTCAGCGTCTTCAGCAGCGTATTCAGCCGCCACTTCTACCGTCACCTGATTAAAGCCCACTTGCTTGGCGCCTTTGCCTGCCACCTCTTCAAAGCTAATGGTTTTAATACCTAAATGCCGCTCACTTAACGCATCCATGCCATGCGATTTGTGCGATTCAAACACATAGGATTGCAGCAAAGTATCGTGCGCAATACCCTTGAGTGTAATACCGTGATTGGCTAATACATGCTGGTCGTATTTAAGATTCTGGCCTAGTTTTTTAATGGCCGGGTTTTCCAGAATCGGTTTTATTTTTGCTAATGTTTCTGCGAAATCCAATTGTTGCGGTGCGTCAAAGTAGTCGTGTTTCAATGGCACATAAGCTGCACTGCCGGGTGCTATGCTAAACGATAAGCCCACAATTTTTGCCTGCATCGGCTCCAGCGATGTAGTTTCAGTATCAAAACATACCAGTGGTGCAGCAGCTAACTTGGCCAGCCATGCGTCTAGCTGCGCCTGAGTGAGGATAGTTTCATACTGGCGTGAGCGGTTGGCGACATAGTTATCAATAATGTTTTCGCTGCCGCCAAACATATCTGAGGTGTGTCCGCTTAGCGTGGCGCTCGATACCAAATTTGGACTCGTTTTACCAGCAGTGTCAGGCGCAGTGTCCGACATACTTTCCAGTTCACGTTTCCAAGATTTAAAATCAAAGCGGTCGAATAGCTCAGCCAGTTTGGCTTTGTCAGGGGCTTGCGGTGCCAGGTCGCTCAAACTTTCTCGAATGCCTACATCGCAGCGGATAGTAATCAGTTCACGTGCGGTAGGCAGCCAAGGCAATGCTTTGCGCAGATTCTCACCTACCACGCCGCTGATTTTGTCGGCGTTGGCGATAATGTTATCCAGTGAGCCATATTCTTTAAGCCATTTCACGGCGGTTTTAGGCCCTACTTTTTCAACGCCTGGCACATTGTCTGAGGTGTCGCCTATCAATATCAGGTAATCCACAATTAAGCCCGGTGGAATACCAAATTTTTCTTCCACGCCCGCAACATCCAGAATTTCATCACCTTTTCTGAACGCATTAGGCATGGTGTTCACAATGGTCACGTTTTCATTTACCAATTGCGAAATGTCTTTATCGCCGGTAGAAATAATCACGCGCATGCCTTCGCGTTCTGCTTGTTTGGCCAGTGCGCCAATCACATCATCGGCTTCTACGCCTTCTTCCACAATCAGCGGCCAGCCCATCGCGGTAATCGCTTCATGCAAAGGTGCAACTTGACTGCGCAAATCATCAGGCATGGAGGCGCGGTTGGCTTTGTATTCCGGGTAAATGTCGTCACGGAAGGTTTTGCCTTTAGCGTCAAAAATACAGGCGCTGTAATCAGCAGGATAATCTTTGTGCAAACGGCGCAGCATATTCAGCACACCTTGAATTGCGCCAGTAGGTTCATTCTGACGATTTCTTAAATCTGGCATGGCGTGAAAAGCCCGATAAAGGTAGGATGAGCCATCTACTAATAGCAATGTTTTCATGTAAAAATCCGAATGTTGAGCGTGTTGACTTCAGGCTCGAGCTTAAATAAAGCCCAATCTTTGCAGTTAGTTGCAATTTATGATTGCCAACAGTTTTTTAATTGCTAACATAATAAAACATAAGCGCTTGAGAGATGGAAAATTAAGCCAAATTTGTTAAGTTTTAGCGAGTGATCACTTGTAAAAAAATCCTAAAAAGGTATTCATCATGTCAGTTGATAAAAAACTCCCTCAAACCAGTGGCACGAACCAAAAAGATATGCAGCAAAGCGGCCATGCTTCGTGGCAGGCATTTGAAATTATGGCGGAGTTTGTCAGCGCTACCGAACGCTTAAAAGAAATCACGCCTGCGGTATCCATCTTTGGCAGTGCACGCACCCAACCGGGTACACCTTATTACCAATTGACTGAAAAAATCGCACGCATGTTATCGGATGCAGGTTTTAGTGTGATTTCAGGCGGTGGCCCCGGCATTATGGAAGCAGCGAATAAAGGTGCTTTTGATGGTGCATCGCCTAGCGTGGGTTTAAATATTGAATTGCCACATGAGCAACATAACAATCCTTATCAAGATGTCAGCCAAAATTTCAAACATTTTTTCATGCGCAAAGTGATGTTTGTTAAAAACGCCAGTGCTTATGTGGTGTTGCCCGGCGGCTTTGGTACTTTGGATGAGCTAATGGAGTGCATTACGCTGGTGCAAACCGGCAAAACACTGAATATGCCAATTATTTTGGTGTGTAGCGATTTTTGGGCTGGCTTGGTGGATTGGATTAAAACCACTTTGGTGAAAGAAGAAATGATTTCACCGCAAGATGTAGATTTGATTCAGATTATTGATGAGCCGGAAAAAATCGTCGCTGCCATCTTTAAACACTACGAAACCAGAGGCTTCAAGCTGTCGGCAGAAGAAGAGCGTATCCAGCTTTATTTGTAAAGAAAAGCCTGACGCCACATTATATTTGATAGAATAATCAGCGATTAAGTAACATTTAAAAGGTGGGTGTACCGCGTATGTTTAAAACTCATAAATTGCTTGGCATATTGATGATAGGGCTTATGCTCGCACCCATGCTGGTGCAAGGTAAAGAGCCGCCACCTAACTTAGAGCCATTAGAAGATATTCCACCACCAAAAATCGCGAGTGATGCTAATCCTGACGAACCTGAAGTCACCATTATCAAAAAAGACACCGAAACCGTAGAGGAATACCGCATTAACGGTCAGCTGTATATGATTAAAGTGACGCCTGCCAACGGCGTGCCATACTATTTACATAAAGAAGACCAAGATGGCGAGTGGGTTAACTCAGGGCCGATTCAGCCGATGAGTATCCCTAAATGGACCATCTTCAGATTTTAGCGGTTCTCTTTTAATACGACGCATAATCATCATACAAGAGGGTTTTTACCCTCTTGTATTGTTTAATTTAACGCGATTGCCACACCAACTTTTCACAAAATCACATCATCTATGTCTGTATTTACCACGGTTACCACACAACAATTACAAGTTTGGCTTGAGGGTTACGCTATTGGCGAGCTGCTTGAATTAAAAGGTATTTCTGCAGGTATTACCAACACCAACTACTTCGTTACCACATCACAAAATAAATATGTGTTGACGCTGTTTGAGCAAAACACAATTGAAGAGCTGCCATTTTTTATTGATTTGATGGATCATCTTGCGCACCACGGCGTGCCATGTCCACAGCCTATCAGCAACAGTAAAGGCGAAGCTTTGCACATGCTCAATGGCAAGCCTGCGGTGTTGATTAGCTGCCTGAGTGGGCGTGATGTTGAAGCGCCTAGTGCTGCACATTGTGCAGAGGTTGGCGCAGTGCTGGCAAAAATGCATATCGCTGGGCAAAGTTTTGTGGAAAAAAACGCAGTGCAGCCACATCGCAATCCACGCGATGCAGTATGGCGTGAAAAAACTGCACAACAGGTTATGCCACATTTGTCTGCCGATGATCAGCTATTACTGCAAACAACCTTGCAGTTTCAGGCAAATTTGAATATGGCCGCATTGCCAAGTGGGGTGATACACGCTGATTTGTTCCGCGACAATGTGTTGTTTGATGGTGATAAAGTAGGCGGCCTCATTGATTTTTACTACGCTTATCGTGATGCGTTTATTTATGACTTGGCGATTACTGTCAATGATTGGTGCGTGCAGTCTGATGGTAGGCTGGATCCAATAAAATTAGAGGCTATGTTGCAAGCGTATCAAACGGTTAGACCATTAACATCGCTTGAACAAGAGGCTTTTAACAGCATGCTGCGCATTGCCGCCCTGCGCTTTTGGTTGTCACGTTTGTATGACAAAATTTACCCGCAAGATGGTGAACTGACGCATGCTAAAAATCCTGATCACTTTAAAAATATACTCAAATTGCGCATATCGGGTATTTAATAACACTATATTATTCAGACCTCAATCAAGAGCTTAAATATCATGGCAGAAAATACAGCACCACCAACGCTTACTATTAAACAAGTGCCTGCAAGCAGTGCTTGGGCTTGGATTGCCAGCGGTTTTCGTTTGTTTAAACTAAACCCAGCCATGTGGATTATTTTGCTAGTGATTTATTTGGCAATTATGATTCCGCTCTCTATGTTGCCGATTATCGGCTCTGTAGTGAGTACACTGCTAGCGCCCGTATTTGCGGCCGGCATGATGTGGGGTTGCCAAGCCTTGGTGCGCAATCAGGACTTGGAAATTAATCATTTGTTTGAAGGCTTTAAACATAACACTTCACAACTGGTCGCAGTGGGCGGTATTTATATGCTGAGCTTGTTGTTTGTAGCTGTCATCGCGGTATTGGCGTTGGACAAAGCAACCGTTGAATTGTTGGTGCAAGGCCAAGATCTGAGCCCTGAGCAGGCAGATGCAATGTTGCTACCTATTCTCATGACATTTTTGCTGCTGTTGCCGGTGTTGATGGCGTATTGGTATGCACCAGTGCTGGCTGGATTACACAATTTAACTGCGGTAGAAGCGATGAAATTAAGTTTTAATGCCTGTCTAAAAAATTTACTACCGTTCTTTTTATACGGCTTTATTTTTATGCTGCTGCTAATTGTTGCCATCATTCCGTTTGGCTTGGGTCTGGTCGTGGTGGTGCCGATGATGATGACCAGTTTGTATACGAGTTATGCGGATGTTTTTGGGGTAGAGAGTTAGGCAACAAAACTCAAATCGGCGTCAACTTCGCAAATTCCAGCGCCAGCCATTTTAGTCCTTCACGGCCAAAGTTCACTTGCACACGCATGTCATTGGCATTGCCTTCATAGCTCACCACTACGCCGTTGCCAAATTTAGTATGAGCCACTTGCTGACCAATTTTCCACGGCATGGCATTTTTTTGGTCGCTGCTTTTCTGCTTGCTCATCATGGCGGGTAGCTCGCTGTAATCGCGGTTGCTACCTGATTTTTGTACCGGTTTGCTGTTGAGGTGTTTGAGCAGTTCGTCCGGGATTTCATCCAAGAAGCGAGACGGAATACCGTAGCGCACTTGACCGTGCAACATGCGGCTTTGCGCATGGCTGATGTAAAGTCTTTTTCTGGCGCGGGTTACCGCTACATACATTAAACGGCGTTCTTCTTCCAGGCCGTTTGCTTCATAGGTGCTTTGCTCATGCGGGAATAAGCCTTCTTCTAAACCGCTGATAAATACCGTGCTGAATTCCAGCCCTTTCGAGGCATGTACGCTCATCAGCTGCAAGGCTTCACGCCCAACGTCGGCTTGATGCTCGCCTGCCTCTAAGCTGGCATGGCTTAAAAACTGCGTGAGTAAATCCTGCTCAGTTTCCCCATCTACATTGTTGTGATTGCCGAAATCTTGATTGGTAAACGCCACAGCGGCAGTGACGAGTTCTTCCAAGTTGGCAATACGGTCTTCACCTTCTTTTTCATTTTGGTAATGCGCTTTTAGACCTGAAAATGTGGTGGCTAGCTCGGTTAATTCTGCCAATGTAATGCCGTAGGCTTGGTCTACCATTTCGCGTATGAGTGCCACGAATCCATCTAGGCCTTTGCCGCCGGGTTTGCCGTTACCAACTTTATTAATGGCAGCTTGCCATAAGCTGCAATCTTGCGCACGCGCAGACTCTTGCAGCTGTTCTAAGCTACGCGCACCGATGCCGCGTGCCGGAAAGTTAATCACGCGCAGTAGCGCGGTGTCATCATTGGCATTGGCAATTAAGCGCATATAAGCCAGTGCATGTTTGATTTCAGCACGTTCAAAAAAGCGTAAACCACCATAAACACGATAAGGTAAGTTGGCTGAAAATAAGGCATGCTCTAACACCCGTGATTGGGCGTTGGAGCGATAGAGCAGGGCGATGTCACCTAAGGATGTACCTTCGCTATGCAGCATTTTGATTTCATCGACAATAAATTGCGCCTCATCATTATCGTTATAAGCTTGATACACGCGCACCGGCTCACCTGCGCCGGCAGATGTCCATAAGTTTTTGCCTAAGCGGTTTTTGTTGTGCGCAATAATGGCGTTAGCAGCATTTAAAATATTGCTGTGTGAGCGGTAGTTTTCTTCAAGTTTAACGATATGCTCGATATGAAAATCTGTTTCAAAGTCACGCATATTGCCCACGCGCGCACCGCGGAAACCATAAATAGACTGGTCATCATCACCCACGGCGAACATGCAATTATCTTTACCCGCTAATAGTTTTAGCCACAGATATTGCAGGCGATTGGTATCTTGAAACTCGTCTACCAGTATGTATTTAAAGCGGTTTTGATAATGCTGGCGGATATTACTGTCGCGCTCCAACAGCTCATAGCAGCGCAATAACAGTTCGGCAAAATCGGCTACGCCATCGCGCTGGCATTGCTTGTCATATTCTTCAAAAATCTCACGCAGCTTTTGTGTATGTGGGTCGTAGGCATCTACAGCATTGGCGCGCAGGCCTTCGTCTTTGCAACCGTTGATGAAATTTTGCACCTGTTTGGGCGGAAACTTTTCATCATCAATATTGAGCAGTTTCATCAAGCGTTTAATCACTGATAATTGATCTGCAATATCTAAAATCTGAAAACTGGCCGGCAAACCGGCTTCACGATGATGCGCACGTAATAAACGATTACACAAGCCGTGAAAAGTACCCACCCACATGCCGCGGGTGTTGATAGGCAGTGATGCGGTAATGCGTGTGAGCATTTCTTTAGCGGCTTTGTTGGTGAAGGTCACTGCCAATAAACCAGTGGGAGAAACCTGCCCAGTTTGAATCAGCCAGGCGATACGCGCAGTGAGTACGCGGGTTTTACCGCTGCCTGCGCCTGCTAAAATTAACGCAGATTGCTGCGGCAAGGTGACTGCTTCCAGTTGTTTATTGTTGAGCCCTGCGAGTAGCGGGTCTTGAGAAGTAGAAAGAGAGTTTTGGCTGTTCATAGCGCTACATTCTAACATGATGGCTTGCGCTGAATTTTTGTAGCGACGCGCGTGTTGAAATTAATTGTGATGGGTTTAGAACTAAATTAAAACAAGGCTGGTCACAGCTACAGGTAACGAAAGTTACTGTTCCGCTTCTTTCCTCCCTGAGCGGAAGCCTTAGACGATGAGGCGTTTCTGACCCCGATTTCTTCCCCTTAATCGGGGTCTTTTTTTGCCTACTTGAAACAGGGTCTTTGTTTTACGCAAGTATAAACGTAAATCTAAAATTATGTAAATAGTTTGTAAGTGATTTGTAATTTTTTGTTTTTTTTGGTCATTTTGAACTGACTTAGGTGTAACTTGTTGTGATGCCTAACACACGATTCCCGGTACTTTTTATTTCCCACGGCGGAGGCCCTTGGCCTTATATTGCAGAGATGCGTCAGCAGTTTGCGCTCACAGCTACGCAGCTTCAAAAGCTGCCCGCCAGCTTGCCGGCAAAACCCAAAGCGATATTAGTGATTAGCGGACACTGGGAAGCACCGCAATTTAGCGTATCCACTTCTGCAAACCCGTCTATGGAATATGATTATTCTGGGTTCCCCGAACATACTTATCATGTGCAATACCCAGCGGCTGGCAGCCCTGACTTAGCCAAGCAAGTGCTGGATTTATTAGCTATAGCTGGTATTGCATGCATTGAAGATGCGCAACGTGGTTTTGACCATGGCGTGTTCGTGCCTTTGATGCTGATGTATCCAGATGCAGACATTCCTGTGGTTATGCTTTCCATGAAATCCAGCTATGACCCATTCGAGCATATTCAAGTGGGCGAAGCGCTGGCGCCATTACGTGATGAAGGCGTGCTGATAATCGGCAGCGGCCTCACTTATCACAATATGCGCGGTTTCGGCCGCAGTGAATCCTACCAACCTTCGGTACAGTTTGAGCAATATCTGAATCAGGCGATTTCAGACCCTGACCCAAAAAAACGTAATCAGGCATTAATCAATTGGCAGCAGGCGCCTTTTGCACGCTTGGTGCACCCTAGAGAAGACCATTTGATTCCACTGATGGTCGTGGCAGGAGCGGCTGCTGAAAGTATTGGTCAGCGTATTTTTACTGACACAGTGTTTGAAGTAGCGATGGCTTCATATCGGTTTGGTTAGACTAGTGGCGTAGCAAGAGTCTGAAACTAAAAAGCCTCGCAGATGAGAGGCTTTTTAAGATTAGTTTGCTGAAATTTTTTGGCTTTTATTCAATCGCCAATAATTCAACTTCAAATATCAGTGTTGCATCGGGGCCAATCACAGGGCCACTACCGCTTGCACCGTAGGCTAAATTCGATGGAATGGTTAACTCAAATTTACTGCCAACTTGCATTAACTGCAAACCTTCAATCCATCCGGCAATCACACCTGTCACCGGGAAAACGATAGGCTCACCGCGGTCGTAAGAACTGTCAAATACCGTACCATCAATCAATGTGCCTCTGTAATGCACTTTGACGCGATCACTTTTGCTTGGCTTTGCACCATCGCCAGCGATCAGTGATTTATATTGCAGACCGCTATCTGTGGTAATAACACCTTCTTTTTTACTGTTTTCAGCCAAATAAGCCGCACCTTCAGCCTTGTTTTTTGCAGACTGTTCAGCATGCGCTGCTATTTGCTTTTCTTGGCTTTCTTTTTGTACTTGTTCAACCGTACTTCTTTTTTCCGCATCAGTCAGGCGTGACGGATTGCCCGCCATCACATCATTAATCGCCAGAGCGATTGCGTCCGTGTCTAAAGTCAGGCCATCGTTTTTAAGCTGATGCGCCATATTTTCACCCACGATATAACTTAAGCGTTGGGTTAAGGTATCTAAAGCAATGGTCATAGTGTTCTTTCGTAGTTTGAGGGTATTACAGGGATGTAAAAAGACAAAGTCGCAATTATGACGGAGAACGGTAGATAAAACAAAACCCGCCGAAGCGGGTTTGTTTTTTGCAGAGCTAGTTAGTGCATTTCAGCAAGTCAGCAAGTTAAAGCGGTTAGTGCAAGGCGCGAATCCGCAGGCAGTAAAAGTAGGGTGGGCAACAAGTTGCCCACCCTACAACTAGATTCGTCCCTAGGTCTGAGATGTAAATTAATTTGCGCGTGGGCAGAATCTGCCCACTCTAAAAGTGAAAAAGAAATAAAAAAAGCCTCGCAATTGCGAGGCTTTTTGGTTTTTGAGCTTAGTTAACTATATTTAATTAACCAAACTTGTTATTAAAACCGTAGCGAGCGAAGTGATGTAGTACGCGCACGGAGCACAGAAACCGGAATGTACATGCAGTACATGAGGATTTCGAGCACCGCGCAAGTGCTAAAGCACGAGCGCAGTAGGTTTTAAAACAAGTTTTACATCATGCCGCCCATGCCACCCATCCCGCCCATATCCGGCATCGCAGGCGCATCATCTTTTGGCAATTCAGCAACCATGCAATCAGTAGTGAGCATCAAGCCAGCTACTGAAGCTGCATTTTGCAATGCTGAGCGGGTTACTTTAGTTGGGTCAAGTACGCCCATTTCAACCATGTCGCCGTATGTTTCGTTGGCCGCGTTGTAACCGTAGTTGCCAGTACCTGCTGCTACGTTATTCACAACGACTGAAGGCTCAACACCTGCGTTTTGAACGATTTGGCGCAATGGTTCTTCTACTGCGCGCAATACGATTTTTACGCCTGCGTCTTGATCATGGTTGTCGCCTTTTACTCTAGCGATAGCAGCACGTGCACGAATCAACGCCACACCACCACCAGCCACAATACCTTCTTCAACTGCTGCACGTGTTGCATGTAATGCATCTTCAACGCGCGCTTTTTTCTCTTTCATTTCGATTTCAGTGGTAGCACCCACTTTAATCACTGCAACACCGCCAGCTAATTTAGCTACGCGTTCTTGCAATTTTTCACGGTCGTAGTCGCTAGAAGCTTCTTCGATTTGTGTTTTGATTTGGGTGATACGTGCTTTGATGACTTCTTCAGCGCCGTGGCCATCGATAATGATGGTATTTTCTTTACCCACTTCAATACGTTTCGCTTGACCTAATTGGTCTAAAGTCACGCTTTCAAGTTTCAAGCCAACTTCTTCAGCAATCACAGTGCCGCCAGTCAAGATAGCGATGTCTTCCAACATGGCTTTACGACGGTCGCCGAAGCCTGGCGCTTTAACAGCAACAGTTTTCAAAATGCCACGAATGTTGTTCACCACCAAAGTCGCCAATGCTTCGCCATCTACATCTTCAGCGATAATCAATAATGGACGGCCAGATTTAGCAACTTGCTCTAAAGTTGGCAGCAAATCACGGATGTTTGAGATTTTTTTGTCATGCAACAACACGAATGGATTGTCCATCAAAGCGATTTGACGCTCTTGGTTGTTGATGAAGTAAGGTGACAAGTAGCCACGGTCGAATTGCATACCTTCAACAACGTCTAATTCGCTTTCCAAACCTGAACCATCTTCAACGGTAATCACACCTTCTTTGCCTACTTTGTCCATTGCATCAGCAATAATTTGGCCGATAGAGCTGTCTGAGTTGGCTGAAATAGAACCTACTTGTGCGATTTCTTTGCTAGTTGCACATGGTTTTGATTGTGCTTTTAAGTCAGCAATAGCAGCAGTAACTGCTTTGTCGATACCGCGTTTCAAATCCATTGGGTTCATGCCGGCAGCCACTGATTTCATGCCTTCACGGATGATTGCTTGTGCCAAAACTGTAGCGGTAGTTGTGCCGTCACCAGCGATGTCAGAAGTTTTAGAAGCGACTTCTTTCACCATTTGTGCGCCCATGTTTTCGAATTTGTCTTTTAATTCGATTTCTTTAGCCACTGAAACGCCATCTTTAGTAATGGTTGGTGCGCCGAATGAGCGCTCTAACACTACGTTACGGCCTTTAGGGCCCAAAGTTACTTTTACTGCATTGGCGAGAATGTTCACGCCATTGGTCATTTTTTGACGGACTTCATCACCGAATCTTACGTCTTTAGCTGCCATAATTTAATTCTCCTAATAAATGCTGTTAATTCTTGAGCAACAACGCGATAAATTGTTGTTCGCCCGCAGATTATTCTACGATGCCCATGATGTCATCTTCGCGCATCACCAATACTTCTTCGCCGTCTACTTTAACGGTTTGGCCTGCATATTTGCCGAACAATACTTTGTCGCCAACTTTAACGTCGAGCGCAATCGCTTTGCCGTTATCATCTTTTTTGCCGTTACCAACAGCAATCACCACGCCTTGATCAGGCTTTTCAGTAGCAGAATCTGGGATTACGATGCCAGATGCGGTTGTGCGTTCTTCTTCTGAGCGTTTTACAACCACGCGGTCATGTAATGGACGAATTTTCATTAGATTTCTCCTTGAGTTATGCTTAAATATTGGTATTAATGCTTGGTGCGTGATTTTAGCACTCACGCACCTCGATTGCTAATATTGTGATGACTATTTGTTATTTCAAGTGTGAACTATAAAAAATTATGGAAAGTGCGTTGTGACTGATCAAACCTTACCGGAAGCACCTAAGCCGCAAGCCAGCATTCAGCAGCTCAACCTCGGTTACAACCTTGAGCAAGATAGAATGTTGTTGCGTGTAGGTATGAGTGACGATAGTGAACTCGTGTTGTGGCTTACGTATCGTATTACTAGACAGTTATGGCAGTTGCTCAATGAAGACGCATGTATACCAACGGCTACTTCAATAAATTCAGAGGCGATGCCCGCTGATGCCGTTGAGCAGTTCAACAAAGAAGCAGAGGCGGCTGAAGCGCTTAAGAAAATGGATTTTTCTACGCAATATCAACCACGCAAAGAAAAGCGCAATGAAGAAGTTTTGTTGGTGACTGCTTTAAAGATGACTGGGAATCATATTAAACATTTGGAAGTAATCTGTTTAAAAAATGTAACCGTGAACGTTAGCTTAGGCAAAGAGTTGATATTGGGAACTTGTCAGATGTTGCAAGTAGCGGCGAAACAGGCGGGGTGGGATTTAGGGGCGACATTGGCAATAATGCCTGTACCAAAAATAGAAGAAACAAAGGTTTTACATTAGATGGAATATACGCAACTTGGCAATACACAAATAAAAGTTTCTAAAGTATGTTTAGGCACCATGACTTATGGCGACCAAAACACGCAGGCTGAGGCACATGCGCAGTTGGATTATGCGCTGGCGCAGGGTATTAATTTTATTGATACTGCAGAGATGTATCCGGTACCGCCTAAAGCCGACACTTACACGCGCACTGAAACAATCGTGGGTAACTGGCTTAAACATCAGCCGCGCGACCAGATTATTCTCGGCGGCAAAGTGGCCGGGCCTAGACGCGGCATGGATTGGATACGCGGCGGCCCACCCAATTTAGATCGTGCCAATATTCGTGCTGCGATTGAAGATTCACTGAAACGTTTGCAAACCGATTATATCGATGTGTATCAATTGCACTGGCCGGAGCGCAACGTACCGATGTTCGGACAATATCAGTTTGATCCAACGCAAGAGCTTGATGGCGCGGGGCAGCAAAAGCAATGGGTGAGCATACACAATCAGCTCGAGACATTGGCTGAGCTTGTGCAAGAAGGCAAGATTCGTGCGGTGGGTTTATCTAACGAGCAGCCATGGGGTTTGATGGAGTTTTTGCGCATTGCCAATGCCTATAATTTACCGCGTGTGGCTACAGTACAGAACTGTTATAACTTGATTAACCGCGGCATGGAGTTCGGTATGGCGGAAGTGCTGTATCGGGAAAATGTCAGTTTGCTGGCTTATTCGCCATTGGCGTTTGGACATCTAACTGCGAAGTATGTAGATAATCCAACAGCACCGGGGCGTGTGAACATGTTTTTGGGTTATGCGCAACGTTACAAAAAGCCTGGTGTGTTTGCTGCCTGTGCAGCTTACGCCAAGCTAGCCAGAGCACATGGTTTAACGCCAACCCAGTTGGCACTCAGTTTTGTGTATCACCGCTGGTTTGTGTCTAGCACGATTATCGGTGCCACCAACATGGCGCAACTGGAAGAGAATGTTGCCGCCTGGCAGGTGCATTTATCAGCAGAGGTGTTGGCAGAAATTGAGCAGTTACACTTAACAATGATGAATCCGGCACCTTAATTTTTGTGCCTCAATGTAGGTGTAACTAGCATTTATTTTTTAGAGAACATTGCACCTATGACAATGCAACTTAGGCCAATCGCCAAGCCGGATAATACGATGGTAGCCATGTGTTGGCGCACAAACGGAATTTCACCAAAAAAGTAGCCTGCGAGCATCAGGCTTACAATCCAGATGGTAGTGCCAGTATTGGCAGAAAACATATATTGACCAAACGGCATTTTACTAACGCCAGCAAGAAACGGTGCGAATGTGCGCACTACGGCAATAAATGGTGAAATGAATAAAGTGGTTCTGCCATATTTTCTATAAAAACTGCGTGTGCGCTCTAGCGCTTTTCTATTCACCCAGCCATATTGCTTAGTATCAATTTTGTCGCCAATCGCAGCGCCAATTTTATAGCTGACAAAGTTACCCAAAAAACTGGCAATCATCAGCGTTAGCATCATGCCCGGCAGGTTTAATGCACCAATTTTGCAAAAAGAGCCGGTGATAAAAATAAGTGGATCACCTGGCAGAAAAAACAAAGGCAAAAGGCCGATTTCTACAAAAATGATAGTAAATAAAATGAGATA
>NCHI01000027.1 GCA_002281815.1 Methylotenera sp. 24-45-7 | reverse complement strand
AATCTGTGCAGGCTTCCCCCACAACATCTCAATCACTCGCTTGGCATCTACCGCCGGATTGTTAGTCCAAAAAATTACTTCTCCGCTTCTGCGCTCGTCTGCCAGCAACTGCATGGCACTTAAACGATTTTGCAAATGTTTCGCCACCGCGGCACCAGTATCAATCAAAGTCACACCAGCACCTACAATTTCCTGAATGCGCGCTTTCACAAACGGATAATGTGTACAGCCCAGCACAATGGTATCAGCGCCCTCATCTAGCAGGGGCTGACAATATTGTTTAAGTAACGCTATGGTATGTTCCGCAATTAACTCGCCACGCTCTATGCACTCAACCAAGCCAATACAACCTTGCGTCACCACTTCTACGTTGCGACCGTAACTTTCCAGCAACCCAGCAAATTGTGCGCTTTTTAGCGTACCTACTGTAGCCAGCACACCAATAATGCCATTTTTTGAAGCTTCGGCTGCTGGTTTTACTGCTGGCTCCATACCAAAAATTGGTATGGGGTATTTTGCACGCATTTCATCAATAGCGGCTGCGGTTGCTGTATTGCAGGCTACTACGATGGCTTTTGCGCCTTTTTTAATTAAAAAATCTGTAATTTCAAAGCAGCGCGATTGAATTTGTTGCGGGGTTTTGTTGCCATAAGGGGCGTACTTGCTGTCTGCCACATACAATAATTGCTCATGTGGCAATAGGGTATGAATATGTTGCAGCACTGAAATCCCGCCCACCCCAGAATCGAACACGCCTATAGGCTGCGCAGCCAAAGTTTTCAGCTGTACTGCATTTAACGGCTGGCTGTTTTTATTCACGTCAGGCTGGGTTTGTGCGGTCATTGCAAAGTCATCATCAGTTACAATGGAATAATTATAAAGGATTAATTTATGGGAAACAGATTAAGTAAAATATACACACGTACTGGTGACGATGGCACTACGGGTCTAGGTGATGGTAGCCGCATCAACAAAGACAGCCCGCGCGTGAACGCCATGGGCGATGTGGATGAACTCAACTCAGTGATAGGCATGATACTGACTGAAAACATCCCCGTCACAATCAGAACATCATTAACGCAAATTCAGCATGATTTGTTCAATATTGGTGGTGAATTATCCATCCCTGGCTACGTGCTTCTAAAACAGGCGCGTATTGATGATTTGGAACAGGCGATAGACAGCCTGAATGGGCAATTAACTCCGTTAAAAGAATTTATACTGCCCGGCGGCACCAAGGCTGCGGCTTATTGCCACTTGGCACGCACCGTGTGCCGCCGTGCTGAGCGTGAGTTGATGCAGTTGCATCATCAGGCAAATGTGACCGAAATCTCTAGAAAATATCTAAATCGCTTGTCAGATCTTCTATTTGTGATGTGCCGCATTATTAATAAAGAAGCTGGCGTTAGCGACGTGCTGTGGGATCACTCCGCAAAATAAGCACGCTTGCAGACTTGAAATCCACGCTGCTGTGATTGCAAACTTAAGTTGATGATTAAATTTAAGCTATAATTTCGCATGATTAAAAAACTGCTAGATAAAATTTTCAGGCCTAGAAAACACACAGCTGAGCGCGAAAATTTACCTCATCATCCGCCTGAAGTTTCAACGCAGCACGCGAAAAAAAGCCGTCCGGTACTTGGCACTAAAAAATCTGCTAAAAGAAACAGTAGCAATAAAGATAAAGCAGAAATCATTACACTTAAAAAACACCAAATTGATCGTGACTTATTAAGTAACGCCGCTGCAAGAACCATCGACGGCCTGCAAAAAGCCGGGTTTGAAGCTTATATTGTGGGTGGTGCAGTGCGTGATTTACTGCTCAATCGCAATCCAAAAGATTTTGACATTGCCACTGATGCCACGCCGGAAGAAGTCAACCGCGTGTTCAGACGGTCGCGTATTATTGGCCGCCGCTTTCGCCTCGTGCATGTCATGTTTGGCGATGAAACCATCGAGGTTTCTACCTTCCGCGGTCATCATCAGGCTGAAGGTGATTCGCACACCAATGAGAGTGGCCGTATCACACGCGACAATGTATTTGGCAGCCTAGAAGAAGATGCAGCAAGGCGTGACTTTACCGCTAACGCACTGTATTACGACCCTACCAGCCAAGAAGTGCTCGACTTTCACCATGGCTTTGCAGATATTAGAGCTGGGCTTTTACGCATTATCGGCAAACCAGAAACACGCTACATTGAAGACCCTGTACGCATGCTGCGCGCAGTTCGCTTATCAGCAAAGCTGGGCTTAAAAATTGACCCAGCCACGCAAGCGCCTATCGCAAAAATGGCAGATTTATTGCAGGGCGTGCCACCTAGCCGTTTGTTTGATGAAATGCTCAAACTATTTTTATCCGGTCACGCCATAGAGAGTGTGAACGCACTGCGTGAGCAGCATTTGCACCACGGATTGTTACCTATGCTGGATGTGGTGTTAGAACAACCCATGGGTGAGCGCTTTGTCATGCTGGCTCTCAAAAATACCGATGACCGTATTTTGTCAGGCAAATCGGCCAACCCGAGTTTTCTATTTGCCACCCTGCTTTGGCATGAAGTATTGGCGGCCTGGGCTACTTACAAAGCACAAAACAACCCACCAATTCCAGCATTGCATTTAGCCATGAATGATGTGCTAGCGAGCCAAGCTGAAAAACTAGCGATTCATAATCGCTACACCGCCACCATGCGAGAAATCTGGGGCTTGCAACCACGTTTTGAGCAGCGCGCAGGCAAGCGTCCGTTTGGCTTACTCACGCACCCTCGCTACCGTGCAGGTTATGACTTTCTGTTGTTACGTTGCGAATCGGGTGAAGTACCTGCTGAACTAGGCGCATGGTGGACAACATTTGCCGAAGCTGAGGGCGAAGAACGCGCAGCAATGTTGCAGCCAGATACCGCCCCCAAAAAACGTAGAAAAAGAAAACCGAAAAAAGCTGTTAGCAGCACGCCTGCAACATCATGATGCATGAAGCTTTTGTGGCGCTTGGCAGCAACCTGCAAAATCCTGTGCAGCAGTTACAACGTGCTTTTATCGCACTTGCAAACTTGCCTAAAACAAAACTGGTTCAAAAATCTTCTTTGTATAAAACCGCACCGATTGATTGTCCAGAACTAAGCGCGACGCCAGTGCCTGATTTCATTAATGCGGTAGCCGAGATTCAAACTGAACTCAGCCCTGAAGAGTTGTTAATGGCGCTACATCGCATTGAAGATGCGGCTGGCCGTGAGCGCCCTTACATCAACGCCCCGCGAGTTTTGGATTGTGACCTGCTACTTTACGAAGACCGGATTATCAATACCGACACGCTGACACTGCCACACCCGAGAATGCACACGCGGGGTTTTGTGCTGCTGCCTTTATTTGAAATTGCCCCGCAATTATCCATGCCTATTCATGGCAAAATAGCAGCATTCATCAGCGCAGAATTATCTAAAGACATTACCAAACTAAGCCAAACACCACATGAGCATTTTTAACAAATACCCCTACATTGTTGTAGAAGGCCCCATAGGCAGTGGCAAAACCACGCTGGCTAAAATGTTGGCGGATGAATTTCCTGTCGATTATTTATCCGAAAAAGCTGAATCCAACCCTTTTCTGCCACGCTTTTATCAAGATGCACAGCGCTACAGCCTGCCGACACAGTTATTCTTTTTATTTCAGCGCGCCAATCAAATCAAAGATATCAGCCAACGCGACATGTTTGCCAAGCCAATTGTGGCGGATTTCTTTTTGGAAAAAGACCCGATTTTTGCACGACTGAATTTGGATGATGAAGAGTACGCGCTGTATCACCAGATTTATCAGCATTTGCAGCTAAAAGCCCCCAAACCGGATTTAGTGATTTATCTGCAAACGCCAATTGATGCGCTGATGGAGCGTATCGAAGAGCGCAATGTGAGTTATGAGCAAGAGATTCCGCGTGAATATATTGAGCGCCTGGCCAATGCCTATAGTGAGTTTTTTCATAATTATGATGCTTCACCGGTACTCATCGTCAACAACGAAAAGCTCAACATCCTGAAAAATAAAGAGGCATTTAATTTACTATTAAGTCGTGTTGAGCAAATCAAAAGCCAGCGCGAATTTTTTAATCCGAATTTTGAATAATGCCCAAACCAGCACTTGATCAATTAATAGCCAGCGGCGAAAAAATTGCCATGCTCACCTGCTACGATGCGACTTTTGCCAAGCTCAGTGCAGCAGCGGGTGTGGATGTATTGTTAGTGGGTGATTCGTTAGGCATGGTGTTGCAAGGGGCAGAAAGCACCTTGCAAGTGACCATGCAAGACATGATTTACCACACACGCTGCGTTGCAGCCGGTGCGCCTGATAGCCTCATCATGAGCGATATGCCTTTTGGCAGTTATGAGCATAGCCAACAACTCGCACTCGAAAACGCACAATTACTGGTTGCAGCTGGGGCTGATATCGTGAAAATCGAAGGCGGTGGCGACATGGTCAACACCGCGCGCTACCTCGTTGAGCATGGGATTGCCGTGTGCTCACATCTAGGATTTACACCACAATCCGTTGCACAATTAGGCGGCTATAAGATTCAGGGTAAAACAGATGCCAGTGCGCAGCAAATTCTGCAAGATGCAACAGCCATGAGCAATGCTGGCGTGTGCATGGTGCTGCTGGAAATGGTACCAGCCGCACTCGCCAAACAAGTAACGACAAGTATCGCGATACCCACTATCGGTATAGGTGCAGGCGTAGATTGCAGTGGGCAAGTGCTGGTAATACAAGATTTATTAGGCATTTATAACGGCAGCGCACATAAAAAACCATCCGAATACAAAGCACCGCGCTTTGCTAAAAACTTTTTGTGCGAAACTAACAACATTCAACAAGCGGTTACGCATTACGTGCAGGCCGTGAAAAATAAGACTTTTCCGGCGGCTGAGCACAGCTATTAACAATCACATGCAAATTATCCATACCGTTGCCGAGTTAAGAGCCAGACTTAAGTCAGAACCTAACATCGCTTTTGTGCCTACCATGGGCAATCTACATGCCGGCCATATGCATCTGGTGAAAATTGCCGGGCAACATGCGTCGTGTGTAGTGGTCAGTATTTTTGTGAATCCGCTGCAATTTGGCCCTAGTGAAGACTTAGCCAATTATCCACGCACCTTGGACGCAGACTGTGAAAAGTTGCAAGCTGCCGGAACCAGTATTGTATTTGCCCCCACGGTAACCGAGATGTACCCAGACTTTAATGCGGCTACAAACTGTTTAGGCCAAACCATGATGATAAGTGCCCCGCCCATTGCCGGCGAACTTTGCGGTGCCTCACGCCCTGGACATTTTGATGGCGTGGCAACCGTGGTAATGAAGCTGTTTAATATTGTCATGCCGCAATTTGCTGTATTTGGTAAAAAAGACTTCCAGCAATTATTTATCATTCGCGAATTGGTGCGGCAATTTAACTTACCGATTCAAATATTGGCAGGTGAAACAATGCGTGAACCAAGCGGTTTAGCCATGAGCTCACGCAATGGTTATTTATCGATTGCACAAAAGTCTGCAGCAGCAGCGCTAAATCAAACTTTAAAGCACATTGTTCAGCAAGCTCAACAAAGTGATGCTAATTTCAATACACTCGAACAAACCGCATCACAATCCCTAAACAACAGCGGCTGGCAGGTAGATTACATATCCATTCGGTCAGCAGCTACGCTGTTACCTGCATCCGCTAAGGATCAGCAGCTGGTAGTGCTTGCAGCAGCCAAAATAGGCAATACGCGTCTCATCGACAATATTGAGTTTCCAGCAAGTCTTAATAGTCTAAGATAGTCATTATTGATTAACAATTGGAATAAGTGCTTGAAAAGACTATAATACGTTCCCTTTTCAATAATGGTTAAGCACATGCAAAGAATCATGCTTAAATCTAAATTGCACCGCGTTCATGTCACTCACTCCGAGTTACATTACGAGGGAAGTTGTGCAATCGATGAAGAGCTGCTTGAAGCAGCCAACATTTTCGAATACGAACAAATTAGCATTTATAACGTGACCAATGGTCAACGTTTTACCACTTATGCGATTCGTGCAGAACGTCATTCAGGCATTATTTCCGTGAATGGTGCGGCTGCGCATAAAGCGCACCCACAAGATATTATTATTATTGCCAGCTTCGCCAATTACGATGAAGCCGAGCTGGCTCAATATAGCCCACAACTCGTTTATGTTGACCAACATAACCGTATACAAACAAAACGCAACGCAATACCAGCACAGGCCGCTTAAATGACACCAAAAACCCCAAAAATCGCTACTAACCCAGATTACTTAGAAGCGATGAAACTCGCTGTTGTCGATGCTATCGAGGACATTAAAGGCTTCGATATTTCAGTCATGGATGTGCGCAAACTCACCAGCATGACTAACTACATGATCGTTGCTTCTGCAAACTCTAGCCGTCAGGCCAAAGCAGTTGCTGACAATGTGCGTGAAAAGTTGAAAGAAAAAGGCTTTGCAATTCGCGGTACCGAAGGCGAAAAAGAAGGCGAATGGGTGCTGGTAGATCTGGACGACATTGTGGTGCACATCATGGTGCCTGCAACACGCGCTTATTACAACTTGGAACAATTGTGGGGCGAGGCAGAAAGCCGTCGCAGCCACATCAAAGCCGAAGAGTAATCACCCCGTGAAAAGTATTGATGCAAGCTTTAGTCAATATTTTTCATTCAGTTGCGAATTATTTCATTGAAGTTACGCATTATCAGTGTAGGCCACAAAATGCCGGCATGGGTAGAAACTGCCTGTGCCGACTTCACCAAACGCATGCCTAGAGAACTCTCTGTAGACATCATCGACATCAAGCCTGAAAAACGTGCCGCTGGTAACAGCACAGAAAATATTCAACTCATTGAAGCTAAACGTATATTAGAAGCCACAGGCCGAGATTATCTAATCGCCTGCGACGAGCGTGGTCAAGAAGTGACTACACTGCAATTGGCTGAAAAAATGCAATCATGGCAAACCTTAGGCCGTGATGTCAGCATCATTATCGGCGGTGCAGACGGTTTACACGCCAGCATTAAGCAGCAAGCGGACTGGCTGTGGGGGCTTTCTAAACTCACTTTGCCACACGCCTTCGTCAGAGTACTGCTAAGCGAGCAACTTTACCGTGCCTACTCCGTCATTCAAAATCACCCTTATCACCGAGAATAAGTTTCTACATTCCATAAACTGGCACACAAAATGCTAATCATTATTGTGTACAGGCAATTCATGCCCAGCGAGCTTGTTTAATGCACCACAAGCTAGCTTATTAGAAAAAAATGCACTTTTTTGGAAAATTGAGGGGCTGTTTCTATGGATAACCAATGTTTGATTCTATTATCTAAGTTTTCGGTCGCGGCTAGGCCTTTTGTGGGTTCAGTTAATTCGGCAAAAATGATACGTGATAGTCAATATGCCGCAGAGATTTTTGAGCAAGTGGACGAAATAGGCAATGAAGAGCTAATTTTGCTGTCATTAGATTTGCAAAACATGTTGGGCATGCTTGCCTCACCAGCAGCCGAAAAAGTAGAACAACCTGCCGCCCCAAAATATATCTTCGGTGCACGCGGCTAACACTGTTTTATTCTAACGGCCAGCCTGTTTTGTAAAACTATTTGCTAAACTGTAAGACTAAGCAACGGAGTCTTACATTACATGCAGCCATCAACAATCACATATACCCAATCACTGGTTTGGTTTCGTCGCGACCTGCGCGATTATGATCATGCGGCGCTCTATTACGCGCTAAAATCATCCACTGCAGTATATTGCGCCTTTGTATTCGATACCGAAATCCTAGACCTGCTTAGTGACAAGCAAGACCGGCGCGTTGAGTTTATCTGGGAAAGCATTAAAGAACTGCAAACGGCACTGCAAGCCAAAGGTGGCGACTTAATCGTATTGCATGGTGCAGCAAAAGACGAAATCCCTAAGCTAGCTAAACAATTACAAGTGCAGGCGGTGTTTAGTAACCATGATTACGAACCCAGTGCGATTGCACGCGACGACTTTGTCAGCAAACAACTAAGTCTAGCTGGCATTACATTTCACCAGTTTAAAGACCAAGTGATTTTTGAAAAAGATGAAGTGCTAAGCATGAGCAACAAGCCCTATAGCGTGTTTACACCCTATAAAAATATGTGGCTAAAAACCGTTAACGACTTCTATCTCAGACCTTACCCAGTTGACAACTATCTGCAAAACTTGGCAAAACCCGATGTTCGTTTTGCGGCACCGCTAATAAGCTTAGAGTCCATGGGCTTTATACGCACCAATCTGTCGCAAATGCGCTTACCCACAGGCATGTCTGGCGGCATGCAATTATTCGAAGATTTCCTAGAGCGCATCCGCCACTACAAAGAAGCGCGCGATTTTCCGGGCGTAAAAGGCGTATCGTATTTGTCGGTGCACTTGCGCTTTGGCACTATTTCTATTCGCCACCTGGCACGTACTGCATCGCAAATTGAAGGCAGCGGCGCGCAAGGCTGGCTTAACGAATTAATTTGGCGCGACTTCTATTTTCAGATTTTGCATCATAGCCCGCACATCGCTGCAGGTAAGTCATTCAAAGCTGAATTTGATGCTTTGGCATTTCCCAATAATCCAGATTACTTCAAAGCTTGGTGCGAAGGCAAAACTGGTTATCCGTTGGTAGACGCTGCCATGCGCCAGCTGAACAGCACTGGCTTTATGCACAATCGCCTGCGCATGGTTGCTGCCAGCTTTTTAGTCAAAGACTTGCTAATTGACTGGCGCTGGGGTGAACGCTACTTTGCTGAAAAACTCATCGACTTTGATTTCAGCGCCAACAATGGTGGCTGGCAATGGGCAGCTTCTACTGGTTGCGATGCACAACCCTGGTTTAGGATTTTTAACCCGATTACCCAAAGTGAGCGTTTTGATGCGCAAGGCAAATTTATCCGCAAATATGTGCCTGAATTAAGCGCATGTAACGATAAGGAAATTCATGCACCTTGGCTCATCAGTGCACAGCGCCAATCTGCTATAAAGGTGATGATTGGACAAGATTATCCGCTACCTGTCGTTGAGCACAGCACGCAGCGTGAGCTTGCCTTGAGTTTATATAAGAATTTATAACTCGATGAATTCTATAAACAAATTTGTTAATCAACCAAGCCAAAGCCAAGAGTCAGCGCTCGCTGAACACGCGCTAAAAATAAGTTGCATTAATACAACATATAGTTTATTTTACATTTAGTCACAAATTATATTAATGGACATAAATGCTCAGCTCATGGACAATCGCGTGTGTGTATAAGCTTAAGTTGCTGATAAATCTACAGAGCATTAATAAGAAATCTAAAAATGTATAAAAAATTATTCAAACTACTCACTGCATGCGCATTGGCAATGCTGTTAATTGGTTGCGCAAGCCAAGCCAATAAAGATCCTCTTGAAGGATTCAACCGCGGCATTTATAAATTCAATGATGTCGCGGACAAAGCAGTTATCAAACCAATCTCTAAAGGCTACAAAGCGGTTGCGCCTACGCCTGTTCGCACCGGTATTAATAACTTCTTTGATAACTTACGTACTATCACCAGCGTTTTTAACAATCTATTACAGTTAAAATTTGCAAATGCGTTCAGTGAGAGTGGCCGTTTCGTCATTAATACTACGTTTGGTCTTGCAGGGTTTATTGATGTTGCGGGTATGGATAAAATTCCTGTGCATAGAGAAGATTTTGGACAAACGCTTGGCCATTGGGGTGTTAGTAACGGCGCATATTTAGTATTACCATTCTTTGGTCCATCGACAGTGCGTGATGCATCAGGTTTAATTGTAGATACAGCCACGACTGACCCCATTACTTACACGCACAATATTGGTGAAATCAGGCTACATAACCAATTACGTGTTGCGCAATTTATTGATAAGCGCACTGAGTTACTCGACGCATCAGATATCGTAGATGAAGCTTCACTGGACCCTTACGCATTTATGCGTGATGCCTACTTACAACATCGTGCCAGCGCCGTACAAGATGGGTTGGTGCCGCGTGATTTGATTAAAGATGAATTTGAAGAAGTTGATTCCGAACTTAAAAAGTAAGCAAAAAATTAATTTTAAGCACTAAAAACTAAAGCCCCGATTCGGGGCTTTAGTTTTTTTAACAGCGCACTTTTTGCTGCGTCATTACTTCAAATTTAATACTTCAAATTTAATCTGAGGCAACAGTCATGCGCTCAATTAAGATAGATCCCACCTGCTTAGAGCTTTGCACCAGCACGTCATTGCCAATTGCAACAATCATTTTCAGCATATCTGCCATATTGCTGGCAATGGTAATTTCCTCCACTGCATGCACGATTACGCCGTTCTCTACCCAAAAGCCCGCAGCGCCTCTGGAATAGTCACCCGTCACCATATTCATACCATGGCCGAGTAACTCAGTCACCACTAAGCCAGTACCCATTTGTTTTAACAACCCGGCAAAATCATGCTCACCCGATTGAACAATCAGATTATGGTTGCCGCCAGCATTGCCAGTGGTTTTCATGCCTAATTTACGTGCTGAATAACTAGACAGCACATAACCTTGCAATACACCGTTCTCCACTAATTGACGTGCCGAAGTCGCCACACCTTCATTATCAAACGGACTGCTGGCTAAGCCTCTTTTGATAAACGGGTCTTCATAAATGTTCAACAAAGGAGATGCAATCTGTGTGCCTAAACTATTTAGCAAAAATGAGGATTTACGATATAAATTACCGCCTGAAATCGCACTAATCAGGCTGGAAATTAAACCACTAGCTAAAGACGCTTCAAACAGCACTGGCACCTGACAGGTTTTAATTTTCTTTGCATTGAGACGACGCACGGTGCGTTCACCGGCGATTCTGCCTATTTCAGTTGCAGACTGCAAATCGGCCGCAGCGCGCGCTGTGGTGTACCAATAATCGCGCTGCATATTGTTTTCAGACTCAGCAATCACCGAACAGCTAATGCCGTGCCTAGAGCTGGAGTATCCGCCAGTAAAACCATGACTATTACTGTAAGAAAAAAATCCGGTGCCACTGGATACGCTTGCACCTTCAGAATTGGTAATACGAGGATCTACCGCCATTGCTGCCTGCTCGCAAGACTTGGCAATCACTATCGCGTCATCCACTGATATATCCCATGGATGATTTAAATCTAGATCTGGAATATCTTGCGCCATGAGCTCTGCATCGGCCAAGCCACAAAAAGTATCTTGCGCGGTATATTTAGCAATATTACAAGCAGCAGCTACCGTGTCTTGCAAAGCTTTCGGGCTCAAATCGGAGGTGCTGGCATGGCCTTTTTGCTGACCGAAATATACAGTCACAGACATGCCTTTATCGCGGTTGTATTCTATATTTTCCACTTCACCAAGTCGCACAGATACGTTCTGCCCGATACTTAAACTCAATTCAGCTTCTGCTGAACTCGCACCTAAGCGCTTAGCCACTTTAAGCACGTCTTCGGACATTTGCTTAATTTCATCGATGGAATAACTAAAACCGGAATCTGACATAACACTTTCTTCTATAAAAATCTAACAAGTCCAAGGCTGTTATAATACCGCAGTATGAAACCTAAAAAGACAACTAAAAACCCTGAATTAGACAATGAAGTCGATTCAGAGGCGGATTTACTACCCAGTAAAACCAAATTAAAAGCTGAGGCCGATGCCCAGCAAGCACTTGGCGTTCGCTTAACGGAGCTACCCAAAGACCGCTTACTTAAGCTCAACTTACCCGATGATGTGACACAGGCGATTTTAGATACCAAAAAAATCACTGCCAACGGCGCTATCAGAAGGCATCGCCAATATTTGGGCAGACTCATGCGTGAAATTGATACCGCACCCATTACTGAGCAACTGGCGCGCTGGGATGGTAAACATACCGCTGAGAATGCTTATTTTCATGGTTTGGAGCGCTGGCGCGACCGTTTAATTACTGACAACAATGCGCTGTCGGAATTCATTGCACTACACCCATCTACCGATAGCCAGCAATTGCGTACCCTGATACGTAATGCACAAAAAGAGTTAGCCTCTAACAAGCCACCTAAAAGCAGCCGTGAAATTTTTAAAGTGCTACGAGATATCACGAGTGCAGACCAGAGCGGCGATTCAAATGAAAATTTAGAAATCTCTGACACAGAGAAATAAACCACGATTTAGCTAAACAATATTGCCAGACTGGCATGATTGGAAATCATTAAAATAAGGAGTAAACAATGAGCCAACAGTACCATGTGTTACTGGATATGCGTCACGAGGATAGCCCTATTCCTACCATTCGCGCTAAAGAAGTTTTAGATAACATTCCTACAGGTGAAATACTGAAGGTCATTACCAGCAAAGAAAGTACGATTAAAAACATCAAAACGCTGGTTGCTAACAATGCATTTAATTTGGTTGACCATAGTAAAACTGATGAAGGTTTTGTGTTTTTTATCGAGAAGCTTTAATCCCTTATCTAAATGACGCATAAAAAAAGCCACTGTGTAAATATTTACACAGTGGCTTTTTCTCAAATTCAAATTTTATAAATTCAAACTTTATTTGCGTGAACTTAATGCAACCGTTACTTGTGTCGGCACACCTTTACGCTCCAGTTCGACTGTCACCGTTTTACCAGCATATTTCTTAACCGCAGCAAATAGGTCATCTGCTTTCGTGAGTGATACATCACCCATTTTTAGCAAAGTATCGCCTCTCACTATGTTCGCTTTAGCCGCGGCCGAATCTTTAATGACCGCGATAATATTCAAACCTGGCAACTCTTCAATTTGTTCTGTGCCTTCAACCGGGCTGTCATTAGTGTTCAGCCTGAGCTTAATCACATGCACACCAAAAGTAGGCATCGGTAATTTTGCCCAATAACTCGCATAAAATGCATGCTGCGTAGGCTCTTCAATTAAATCACTAGGATCAATTTCGGTACCTTTCTTGGCCGCTTCTTTTACTAATTGCAATTTAGATCCGGTAATTTTGGCTGAATCATATTTTTTATAAATCAGCACCGTGTCGGCTTTAATTGACTTGCCATGCTGCAAAGCCAAATCAGGCGCTGCCTCAACCGCAGTAAAGCCAGATGAACCTATCATGTCGTAACCTTCTTCTAACATTTTGATATTGTCATCTTCTTTATGATTGCTCAGTAAAAGCTTAGTATCCGGGTTCGGATTAAGCGATTTGAGCTTGTAAGTATTTTGTTCCTTATAGTTTTTTGCAAATGGATTCGCCTCATCTGCTTGCGCCTGAAGTGCGGTAAAAGCAAAAATAAAACTAAGTGCAGTAATACTTAAAAATGCTAATTTTTTTGTAGTGCTGGATGTGTAATCAATCGCCAATATTTGGCTCGAGTGAGCAGAACGCGCGCGCATGAAAAATTCCTTTATGGTTGGGAATGGTATGATTTAACCTTAACTCAGTACTAATGACAGACCAATGACAAAACAATTCACTAAAATTGGATTAATTTCTATCAGTGACCGTGCAAGTAGCGGTGTTTATGAAGACAAAGGCATCCCTAGCCTGCAAGAATGGTTAAGCAAAGCGCTCACTAGCCCGTTCACGCTCGAAACACGGTTGATTGCAGATGAACAATCCGTTATCGAACAAACTTTGATTGATTTGGTGGACAAGCAAGCTTGCCATTTAATTCTGACTACTGGCGGCACTGGCCCTGCTCTGCGCGACGTAACGCCTGAGGCTACATTGGCAGTGGCAGACAAGGCCATGCCGGGCTTTGGTGAACAAATGCGCCAAATCAGCCTTAACTTTGTTCCTACGGCAATTTTGTCGCGCCAGGTCGCAGTCATTCGCAAACAATGTTTGATTATTAATTTACCGGGCCAGCCCAAAGCCATTGCACAAACACTGGAAGGCCTGAAAGATGAAACTGGCAACACCTTAGTGCATGGTATTTTTGCTGCCGTACCTTACTGTTTGGACTTACTCGCCACCACAGAAAACCCCATGCCCTATCTTGAAACCGACGCATCTATAGTAAAAGCGTTTCGTCCAAAATCTGCTATCAAACCCACATAAAGCAATATGTCGGAATTTAATCTAATCGCCAAATACTTTACGCGCAGCGCAGCAAATGCAGATTTAAGCGTGGGTGACGATGCCGCGCTCATGCGCATAACCGTCGGTCACCAACTCGCGGTTTCGGTCGATATGTCAGTGGCAGGTACACATTTTTATGCAGATGCTGCGCCTTTTGACATCGGGTGGAAGAGCATGGCAGTGAATATTTCTGACATGGCAGCCATGGGGGCAACACCCAAATGGGCGACACTCGCCATCGCCTTACCTGAAGTCAATGAATACTGGTTATCCGAATTTTCGCGCGGCCTATTCGCCTGTGCCGATACTTTCAATGTAGATTTAATCGGCGGAGATACTACACGCGGCCCGCTTAACATCTGCGTGCAAATTATGGGAGAAGTGCCAACCGCTAAAGCACTTTTGCGCAGCGGCGCACAAGTTGAAGACGATATTTGGGTATCAGGTCATTTGGGCAGTGCCGCGCTAGGTTTGATGTATTTACAACATACAATCCAACTACCGGACAATGTGGCGACAGCATGTTTGAGCGCTTTGCATCATCCCATGCCGCGTGTCACCTTAGGCTTGGCACTTCGCGCTGTTGCCAATAGCTGCATTGATGTCTCTGACGGGTTAGTTGCAGATTTAGGGCACCTATTAAAAGCATCAAAACTTGGCGCAAATATAGCGTTAGATAAAATCGCTTGCCATGAATTTTTACATGAGCAGCTTGAAAAACCTGCAATTCAGCAATGTATTTTAGCTGGTGGCGACGATTATGAGCTGGTGTTTACTGCGGCTGAATCTCAGCGTAATGCTATAAATTTACTCAGCCAGCAATTAAATTTGCCATTAAGTTTAATTGGCAAAACAACAGCAGATATTGGTTTACAAGTGATGTATCGCCAGCAAGTGTTAGATATTTCAAAAAAAGGTTTTGACCATTTTGACTAAACCGACAACGCCTAATATTCAATTATTGCTAGCCCATCCAGCGCACTTTTTTGGGCTGGGTTTTGGTGCTGGCTTAGCCAAAAAAGCACCGGGTACTTTTGGCACACTAGTCGGATTGCCACTATTTTTGTTGATTGCGTCGCTCAGTTTTTACACCCAACTCGCTATCATCAGTGTGTTATTTTTAATCGGCATTTACATTTGCCACAAAACCGGCAAAGCGCTGGGTGTGGCAGATCATGGTGGTATTGTTTGGGATGAAATTGTCGCCATTATGTTAGTACTTACTGTCACGCCTTTGCAATGGCAATGGTGGGTGGCAGCGTTTGTGCTGTTTAGATTATTTGATATTTGGAAACCTGCTCCAATACGCCAATGTGATGCGAAAATCAAAGGTGGCTTTGGTGTAATGCTAGATGATTTACTCGCAGCCATCTACGCCATTATTAGTTTGAAAGTATTGTTATGGCTGAGCACGCAGATTTAAAACTAAACGAGCTCGCTGCAACATTAGGCGCAACGCTCAAAACGCATGGCGCTTGTTTAGCTTTGGCAGAGTCATGCACCGGTGGCATGGTCGCCGCGGCTATCACCAGCATCGCTGGCAGTTCTGCCTGGTTTGACCGAGGCTTTGTGACTTATAGCAACGCCGCAAAAATGGAAATGCTGGACGTAGCGGAATCTACGCTCAATCGTTATGGTGCCGTCAGCGAACATACCGCAACTGAAATGGCAATCGGCGCACTGCAACACAGCGCAGCCAACATCAGCGGCAGCATTACCGGCATTGCCGGCCCTGATGGCGGCAGCTTAGAAAAGCCAGTTGGCACCGTTTGTTTTGCTTGGGCTGGCGTTAATATTCAGCCCACCACCGAAACATGCCTATTTCATGGTGACCGAAACGCTATACGCCAACAAGCTGCCATCCATTTGATGGCAGGGTTTCTGGCAATACTAAACGCCCAAGCCTAGCGGTGATGGCCGCGGTGACCGTGGTTACGGTGGCCGCCGTGATGGCCATGAAAACCATGATGACCTTGAAAACCGTGGTATCTAGGTGCGTGATGTCTTGGCGCTGAATAGTAATTATGTGAACCACCATAATAGATATCACGATGACCAATCACTGGCGCATGATATGCGCTCGGTGCATGGTGATAGATTCTAGGGGCATCATAATAAATCACTTGTGGCACTGCGTGGTAAGTCACGCCCGGATGACCATAAGGTGAATATCCGCCAATGCTGATACCCAAACTAAATGAATCACGCGCTTGCGCACTTGAAATGCTTGCACCAAATGCCAAAATCATCAGAAAACAACGTAGTAATTTCATTACTTTTCTCCAATAAAAACTATGTATTGCATCGTTCAAAACGATCATAACAGCATCGCGTTGACGACTTCAGCAAAACTATCTAAACAATTATGTATATGCTGATAAATACTAACGCATAACCCTAAGCAAAGCTTACGTTAAAACTTAATTTGTGGAATAATTACCAGTTAATTTAAGCACTTCAAAATAAAGGTAAAAATCCATGGATGACAATAAAGCTAAAGCACTCTCAGCGGCTCTTTCGCAAATTGAAAAACAGTTTGGCAAAGGCTCCATTATGCGTATGGGTGATAGCGACATTGGTGAAGATATTCAAGCCGTTTCAACGGGTTCGTTAGGTTTGGATATTGCACTTGGTATCGGTGGTTTACCGCGTGGACGTGTGGTTGAAATTTATGGCCCGGAATCATCAGGCAAAACCACACTTACTTTGTCAGTGATTGCTGAAATGCAAAAAATGGGCGGCGTGGCTGCGTTTATCGATGCAGAGCATGCACTAGACCCGCAATATGCCGCAAAACTCGGCGTAAACGTACCTGATTTATTGATATCTCAGCCAGACACTGGCGAACAAGCTTTAGAAATTGCCGATATGCTGGTGCGCTCAGGCTCAGTAGATATCGTGGTGGTTGACTCCGTGGCCGCACTAACGCCACGCGCTGAAATTGAAGGCGAAATGGGCGACTCACACATGGGTTTGCAAGCGCGTTTAATGAGCCAAGCTTTACGTAAATTAACAGGCAATATCATTTGGTGATTTTCATCAACCAAATCCGTATGAAAATCGGCGTCATGTTTGGCAACCCAGAAACTACCACCGGTGGTAACGCGTTGAAATTCTATGCTTCAGTGCGTTTGGATATTCGTCGCACCGGCGCGATCAAAAAAGGTGACGAAGTCACCGGCTCTGAAACTCGTGTAAAAGTCATTAAAAATAAAGTGGCGCCTCCGTTCAAACAAGCTGAATTCGACATCATGTATGGCGAAGGCATTTCACGTTTAGGTGAAATCATTGAGCTTGGCTCAAACATCAAGTTGATTGAAAAAGCCGGTGCTTGGTATAGCTACAATGGTGAAAAAATCGGCCAAGGTAAAGAAAACGCCAAAGAGTTCCTACGCGAGCATCCAGAAATCGCTAAAGATTTAGAAGACAAAATCCGCGCCAATGCTAAAAAGCTCAATGAAGTCATGGTGGCACCGCGCGGCGAGGATGACTGAGTAAATAAACTTGAAAACTCCGCTGGAAAAATCCCTGCGGCAGCGCGCACTTGAATATCTAGGTAAACGTGAATATTCATACACTGAGCTGGGGCAAAAGCTAAAAGCTTATGCTGAAGAAGGTGATGACGTTGCTGCCCTGCTAGAAGATTTTAAACAACGCGGTTGGATTTCAGACGCACGTTTTACCGAACAGATAGTCCACGCAAGGCAAGCCAAATTTGGCAGCGCGCGTATTGCACATGAGTTACGCGAAAAAGGTGTAGCTGACCACTTGATTCAAGATGCGATTGAACAGGTGAAAGACCATGAACTGGATAACGCGACCGAAGTGTGGCGCAAGAAATTTAAAGCAAGCCCTAAAAGTCGTGAAGAATGGGCAAAACAAGCGCGTTTTTTACAAAGCCGCGGCTTTGGTTTTGACTTGATTAAAAAAGTATTAAGTAACACTGATGATGCGTGATTAACTATAACCGTCAAATAGTCTTGTCGTCATTCCCGCGGAGGCGGGAATCCAGTTAAGGTGGTTTATAGCCTAGATTCCCGCCTCCGCGGGAATGACGAAAATAATTTTTGTTTTAATGCGATATTCGTATAAATTAATTGAAGCTACAGAATGACAATAAAACTAAGCAATAACCCAAGCAGCAACGAGATTCGCCAGGCTTTTCTGGATTTTTTTGCATCTAAAGGCCATGAAATCGTGGCTTCTAGCTCACTGGTGCCACATGGTGACCCTACCCTGCTGTTTACCAACGCAGGCATGAACCAGTTTAAAGACGTTTTTTTAGGCTTCGATAAGCGTGCTTACACCCGTGCCACCTCTAGCCAAAAGTGTGTTCGTGCTGGCGGCAAACATAATGACCTTGAAAACGTAGGTTACACCGCGCGTCACCACACATTCTTTGAAATGCTGGGTAACTTCAGCTTTGGCGATTACTTTAAAAAAGATGCGATTGCTTATGCATGGGAACTGCTGACTGAGGTTTTTAAATTACCTAAAGACCGCCTCACCGTCACTGTTTATGCAGAGGACGATGAAGCCTACAACATCTGGCTTAACGACATTGGCGTGCCTGCTGAACGCATTATCCGTATTGGCGACAACAAAGGTGCTCGCTATGCATCTGACAATTTTTGGATGATGGGTGACACTGGCCCTTGCGGCCCATGTACTGAAATTTTCTATGACCATGGCGCACATCATTTTGGCGGCCCTCCAGGTAGCCCAGATGAAGACGGCGACCGTTTCATTGAAATCTGGAACAACGTATTCATGCAATACAACCGCGATGAAGCCGGTGTAATGCATGCCTTGCCAAAACCATCCGTAGACACAGGCATGGGTTTAGAGCGTATTTCGGCAGTGCTGCAACATGTGCATGCCAACTACGAAATCGACCTATTCCAAAAACTAATCGCAGCCGCGGCACGCGAAACCAAAGCCTCAGATATCAACAGCCCTTCACTCAAAGTGCTGGCTGACCATATCCGTGCTTGCAGCTTTTTAATTGCCGACGGCGTGATTCCAGGTAATGAAGGCCGCGGCTATGTGTTGCGCCGCATCATTCGCCGCGCGATTCGTCATGGCTACAAACTCGGCGTACGCACCGCGTTCTTCCATCGCATGGTGGCTGACTTGGTAGCTGCCATGGGCAGCGCCTACCCTGAGTTGGTGAGCAATCAGACACGTGTCACAGATATTCTGAAACAAGAAGAAGACCGCTTTTTTGAAACCATTGAAAACGGCATGGCGATTTTGGAAACAGAACTTGCCAATACCAAAGAAGTATTCAATGGTGAAACTGCATTCAAATTGCATGACACTTATGGCTTTCCGCTAGATTTAACCGCAGACATCTGTCGTGAGCGCGAGGTGAAAGTTGACACCGCTGCTTTTGATACCGCAATGGCGCGCCAAAAAGAACAAGCCCGCTCTGCCGGCAAGTTCAAAATGGCGGCTAACCTTGAATACGATGGCATTACC
>NCHI01000184.1 GCA_002281815.1 Methylotenera sp. 24-45-7 | reverse complement strand
TCAACCTTGAAACAAGGCATGCCAGTGGTGGTTTTGGGAGCGGGTGAGGCTGCAATTGCCCTAGTAAAAGATTTAGCACGTAGTTCGCAGTGGCAAGTGATAGGCTTATTGGATGATGACAAACGGCTTACGGGGCGTGAAGTTTTTGGCGTGAAAGTGAAAGGCGTGATTAATGATCTGGAAACAATTGCCAAACGTTTTACGATTAAGCATGTGATTGTTGCTATGCCGGCCGTGCATCACTTAAAACGCAGGCAGGCCATTGATTTGGCTAATGCGCTTGGTCTTGAGGTCTTCACTGTGCCAGCGATTGAAGACATGATGAGCGGCAAAGTAAGCATTTCGCAGATTCGCAAGGTGGATGTTGAAGACTTGCTAGGGCGCGACCCAGTTAACCTTGATAACTCGGGCTTAATGAGTTTAATCAACAACAACGCCGTGTTGGTGAGCGGTGCTGGCGGTTCTATTGGCTCTGAGTTATGTCGGCAGATTGTTAAATTTAATCCACACACTTTGATTTGCTTGGATATCTCTGAATTTGCACTGTATCAACTAGAGCAAGAATTCACTGCTAGTGGTTTGTCAGTGCAATTGGTCTACCTCACCTGTGATGTTAAAAACAAACCCAGATTAACTAACTTTTTGGCGCAATATCAACCTACGGTGGTATTCCACGCAGCAGCATATAAGCATGTGCCGATGATGGAAAACAGCAATGTTTGGGAGGCGCTTTCTAATAATGTGATTGGTACTTATACATTGGCGCAGGCTTGCAAAGAGGCTAATGTAGATAAGTTTGTGCTGATTTCAACCGATAAAGCGGTGAACCCGACCAATGTGATGGGCGCTAGCAAGCGCCTGGCAGAGATGGTATGCCAAGGGCTGCAAGATGAACTCGCGCCAGATGCACAGGGCACGCGCTTTGTGATGGTGCGTTTTGGTAACGTGCTAGGTAGTAGCGGTAGTGTGATTCCAAAATTTCGTGAGCAAATTGCAAAAGGCGGCCCAATTACAATTACTCACCCTGATATTACCCGTTACTTTATGTCGATTCCTGAAGCAGCGCAGCTAGTGATGCAAGCTGGTTTAATGGGGCAGGGCGGCGAAATTTTTGTGTTAGATATGGGTGAGCCAGTCAAAATCGCGGCACTGGCAGCAGACATGATAAGGTTGTCTGGTTTGCAACCCGATGAAATTAAAATTGAATTTGTAGGTTTAAGACCCGGTGAGAAGCTTTACGAAGAGTTGCTAGCCGATGATGAGCTTACCATGCCTACGCCACATGAAAAACTGCGCATTGCCAAGGCCAGAAAACCCGCCGCTTTGTGGGTGAATAAATTACTGAATTGGATTGCAAAATCGCACAGCGCGAATGAAAGCCTGATTAAAACTGAGCTTGCGGTATGGGTTGAAGAATACAGCCCGCATTTTCCTGCGGGTGTTGAAATAGCAGCGGCGTCATCCGAGCAAGTCACCATACACTAAAGACCACTTATGCATAATCCAGCCCACCTACTTGAACAATCCGAGCTCATACATTCGGCGCAGCAGGTGCAATCTGCAATCGCACGTTTAGGCCAAGAAATCGCACAAACACTGGGTGATGCAAAGCCAGTGGTGATTTGTGTAATGGGCGGCGGCGTGGTGTTTGCCGGCCAATTACTCACGGAGCTAAATTTTCCGTTAGAGCTAGATTATGTGCATGCCAGCCGCTACCAAAACACGACAGTGGGTAAAACCTTGCATTGGCAATCGATGCCCAAGCTCGATTTAACTAACCGCACGGTGCTGCTTGTAGACGATATTCTGGACGAGGGCATTACCCTAAAAGAAATTCAAAATAAGTGCCTA
>NCHI01000183.1 GCA_002281815.1 Methylotenera sp. 24-45-7 | reverse complement strand
TCCATCAAGAATGCGTTCTTTAGTTGTTATCAGTTGACCGCTATCACTGATAACTTGGGATGGAATTGGCGGTGCTTTTCGATAAACCTCTACACCTAAGTACCCTAACAGTGAGAATGTGATTGCTAAAACGCCAATAAGTAATAACCAATGTTTACGATACTGTCCCATAATAATCTCCCATTTATTGGACTGCTTTTTATAAGATTTAATAATGTAAAAATCGTATTGTTGAATGCATTGCTTCTAACGTTTCACAAAACAATACAATACAAAAATTACATTTTTAATGCATTAGATGGTTTAAGCTTTCAGGGCCAAAAACTTCTCGGTATATGTTTTCGGGCTTTACGCCAAGTTCTAAAAGTGCCTCACGTTGATCATCCATGAAAGATTGTGGCCCACAAATATAAAATAAGCATGTCTTGAATTCTGGAGTTACATGGTGTGATAAATCCATCCTACCCTCACGCTCTTCAGGAGTTTCTCCAAGTGCTTCGTTAAAATAGAAAGTCGTCTGTAAATGTTTAATAAGGCTCTTTGCTTGTTCGATTTCATCGAGATGGGAAACATTTGCTCTATTGCGTGCTGCATGCAGGAATAAAACTCGTTTGTTTGGATTTTTAGTTGCGATGGCATTCAGTACGGAAATCATCGGTGTAATTCCAACGCCTGCAGAAATAAGCGCGATAGGGCGTTCATCCCCAATTTCTGGGGTGAAATTCCCGCATGGATGACTTACACTTAAAGTACTACCCACTCTAGTATGTTGATGTAACCAATTTGATACATGACCTTTAGGTTTGTACTCATCTCCAATTTCACGCTTTACCGTAATTCTGTAAGTGTTTTTCGAAGGCGAATCTGACAAACTGTATTGTCGAATTTGTCTTAGTCCTAATTCCTCAATATTGACTGCAACACTGATGTATTGACCTGCTTTGAATTTAGGAAGGGATTTGT
This sequence comes from Methylotenera sp. 24-45-7, assembly GCA_002281815.1. Lineage (GTDB taxonomy): Bacteria > Pseudomonadota > Gammaproteobacteria > Burkholderiales > Methylophilaceae > Methylotenera. Next base: position 892 of record NCHI01000183.1, on the reverse strand, counting down.
CATCAATGGGCTGCAATGTAAATGAAGCGACATTGTCAGTGAGATGCTGTTTATCAATTACTCTTAATTTTAACCACTCATCAGGCTGTTGATAATTAGACGAATATAGGCGTTTTTCTGCATCAATCAGTATGTCAGCTAGGAGTGAGTAAGCTTCTGCCCAAGCGGATAAGAGTGGAGTAGTGGCAGCATCACCCAGTACATGCTGAATTGCCATCAGCAAGTGCTTCCCAACGATAGGGTAATGTTCTGATTTGATTCCAACTGACACATGCTTGTGAACGATTCTCTCTATCACAGGCGTCAAAGCTGAGGTGTTGTCTATATTTGCAGCATAGGCAAACACGGCTGACGCCAACGATTGTTGCTGCGTCCCATTTGCTTGATTACCCATGTTGAAAAGATTTTTAAGCTCTGGATGTGATTCAAACATGGTTTTGTAAAAGTATGTGGTAATCGTAAGCCCATGCTCTCTAAGAACAGGTACGCTGGCTTCAATGTAAGGTTTAGCTTCTGCTGATAACATGACTTCTCCTAAAGTTGCATATTAAATACAATATTTAAATTCTAAAAAACCACTCACGAGAGTGTTGTAAATGCTAGCTACAAAAAATTATTAAGCTTTGTATCGTTGGTGAAGTTCAATCACAGCTGTTTGCGTTTTGTTCTTCACAATGTCCTCAATCGTAAACTTATTCATCTCTGTATAAAAAGTATGGAGACCATGATCCAATATTTCTTTAAGGTTGCAACGCCCGTGTAACGCACATACAGGTTCAGTGCAGTTAATCAACGTGGTTTTACTTTCCAGTTCACGTAGGATATTTCCAAGTTTTAACTGGCTAGTATGATTAGACAGTTTCATGCCACCGTTTCTACCGCGTGTCGTTGT
>NCHI01000182.1 GCA_002281815.1 Methylotenera sp. 24-45-7 | reverse complement strand
GAGTTAACTGGCTCACTGGATAAAATTATGGCGCAAGCTGACAAAGCGCTATATCAAAATAAGCGCGGTTAAGGGCATTAACTTAAGTTGAGTTTCAACAAGTGTGCCAATTCAATTGGTCTTGAAAATAAGTAACCTTGCGCAAAATCGCAACCCGCTGCCTTCAGTAACTCTAACTGCTCTACGGTTTCCACCCCTTCGGCAACTACTCGCATATTAAGCTTATGCGCCATCATGATAATCGCCTCACATAACGCCAAATCTTCAGAGCCGGTGCTTAAGTTTTTCACAAATATTTGATCAATTTTAATGAAATCAATGTCGTATTGTTTCAAGTACGATAGTGACGAATAGCCTGTACCAAAATCATCCAGCGCAATTTGAATACCCGCATGTTTAAAAGCGTTGAGTTGCCTGTTCACTTGCTCGCTTGTATCTAGCAATAAGCCTTCGGTAATTTCTACAATCAAGCTGTTTCCGGGTAGCGCATTAGAAGCCAGATAATCAAACCATTCAGCGTGACCAATGGATTCTGAGCGAAACTGTACCGGAGACTTATTGATGCTGATTTTAAATTCGGGATGCACATGCTGACGGCAGGTTTTGATAGCTTCAACCGCTTGTTTAAATACCCACTCACCAATTTCAACAATCAAGCCAGTGTCTTCTGCAATAGGAATGAAGTCCGCTGGAGAAATAATGCCCATGTCCGGGTGCTGCCAGCGGATTAAGGCTTCTGCTTTGCGAATTTGCATATTGTTTAAATCAACAATAGGCTGATACAGCACTTTGAATTCATTTTTAGCTAAAGCACTTCTGAGGTGATTAGCCAAGTTGAGTTTTTGCAATGCAGACTCTTCCATGTGCTTTGTAAAAAACGCATAGCGATTTTTACCGCTGTTTTTAGATGCATACATGGCTTGGTCAGATTGTCGAACCAGTTCATCCGCATTGCTACTGTCTACGGGGTAAACGGCAATACCGATACTTGCGGTAACGTAGGCAAGGTCACCCCCTAGCTGATAAGGCTCAGCGATAGCTTCGAGTATTTTGTTTGCCTGAGTATGAACATAATCTCCATCACTTAACTCACTGAAAATAATAGTAAATTCATCGCCACCCAGCCTGCAAACAGTGTCTTTTTCTTGCACACAGGCCAGTAAGCGCTGGGCGGTAATTTTGATGAGTAAGTCACCTTGGTGGTGCCCCAGAGAGTCATTCACTTCTTTAAAGCGGTCTAAATCCAGCATCATTAACGCCAGTGATGTTTTTGATTGACGCGTCTTTTCGATTTCTTGATTTAAGCGCTCAAGAAATAATGTTCTATTAGGTAAATTGGTAATGCTATCAAAGTGTGCGAGTTTTAACACTTGCGCTTCAATCTGCTTGCGTTGGCTAATATCGGTATAAGTGCCAATCACACGCAATGGTGCGCCGCTGATGTCACGGCTTACTACCATGCCTTTCACTTGCACCCACTTCCAGCTGCCATCAGCACTTAATTTGCGATGCTCATTTTCAAAGCTTCTGGTATTGCCACAAAGTGCATCGGCTCTAGCGCTTATTAAGCAGGGCAAGTCATCGGGGTGTATCAACTTGAGCCAAGCATCCATGTCGGTGGATATTTCATCTTGCGGATAGCACAGCATATCTTTGCAACGTGGGGACAAAAATATCTTATGGTTTACTACGTCTAAATCCCAAACCCCCTGATTAGAGCCTTCAAGCGCAAAACTCCAACGCTCTTCATTTTCTTTTAAGGCCAGCTCAGCGAGCTTTTTATCTGTGATTTCTTGCACAATAGCCAAGTGATGCGTAGGGCTGTCGCCCGCCATCCAAAGCGCGGTGCAGGTAATGTCTACCCAAACGCAGGTTTGGTCTTTGCGGATGTATCGTTTTTCTAAGTGATA
>NCHI01000026.1 GCA_002281815.1 Methylotenera sp. 24-45-7 | reverse complement strand
TGACCAATTTATTAGAAAACAATTTAAATCAAAATGCGAGTGCTATGGAGCAGGTGTTTGCGCGCCATGCACAACACGACAACCCTGCATATTTAATTGCCGATATCATTGCGCAAATCAGGCCACACAAACCACAGCAGTCAGAGTTGGCGGTAACTGCGATTCAAGCACTGTGTTATTTGCTGAATACGGATTTAGAGCGTGCGCGTATTTTGCGACAAGCAGTGCTGACCTTGCTAAGTGAACACAAGCCAATTTCTTTGTTTTTAGTTTCGCGGCACTCAGTGTTTACCGGATTTTTCTCGGAAATGCGCAGGCGTATTTCGCACAAAATTCTGCCCGATGCAATTGATACCGACTATTTAGTAGATTTATTCGCACTGTTTTTTACCAAGACGACCGATGAGTTATGGGTAGATGCGGTGCCGGATAGTGTATGGGCGCAATTGATACACGCCATAAGATTTGATTTGGCAGAGCCTAATATTGCAGCAGCTTGCCAGAAAAATTTATATGAAGCATCGCAAGTACTATCTTATCGAATTGCTGCTTTAGGTTTGGAGCCTGAGCTATTAAGAAACTATCCTGAGCTTGAGCAACATAGTTCACCATTTGTGATGCAGCAGGCTGAGTTATCTGCAATCTTGATTGCACAGGCTGAAAATAATTCCGAGATGGATATTAAGCATATTCTGGTGATGCTAGATCAATGCAAAGCAATTATTACCAAAATTCGGCGTAATAGTGCGCAGACCGGTACTAGTATTAATCTCACCCAGTTGTTGCAACGTATGCTGCAGCAGGTGTCCAGGCTGGAGGAGCTGTTAACGATTCTCAACCGTTTCCATCATCAGCAAGCTGCCGATACCGAGATTGTTAAACTGTTTAAAGCGCTGGTGTATAGCGAGTGCCACAAAAACGATTTGCATGAGCATTGGCGCGAAAACATGGAAGTGATGGCGGTTCGGGTGACGGAAAACGCTAGCCGCACGGGTGAACATTACATCACCAATAATCGTAGTGAATATTACGCACTGATGTACTCAGCGATGGGGGCTGGGGTGATTATCGCATGCATGGCGATGATTAAAATTGTGTTGGCTAAATATCATTTTGCACCACTGACGGAAGGTATTTTGTTCAGTTTGAATTATGGTTTGGGCTTTATTCTGATTCATATCTTGCACTTTACCGTAGCGACCAAGCAGCCAGCGATGACGGCCGCTGCAATCGCTGCCACCATCGACAGTGCTTCTGATAGTAAAACCAAAGATATGAGTGGCTTGGTTGCTATGATTGCCAATACCACACGTAGCCAATTGGTGGCAATTTTGGGTAACGTGGTGATTGCTATTCCGATGGCAATATTGCTTTCTTGGGGCTATTTATACATAACTGGACAGTCATTTATCGATGCTGATAAGGCGAATGGCTTGCTGGCTGACATTGACCCGCTGCATAGTGGTTCTGTGTTTTATGCAGGAATCGCTGGCGTGTGCCTATTTTTATCAGGTCTAATTGCCGGTTATCACGATAATTTGGCAGTTTATAACAAAATTCCCCAGCGTTTACGCTCAGTCAAGCTGCTGCAAAAAGTATTAGGTATTGCGCGTTTAGATCGCATCGCTAATTACATCGGTAACAATTTAGGTGCGCTGGCGGGTAATTTTTATTTCGGTTGTTTGTTAGGTGGCATGAGCGCTATCGGCATTTTGCTTGGCTTACCATTTGATATTCGCCATATTTCATTTTCATCTGCATTTGTAGGCTTTGCTAGCTTCACTCTAGACTTTGCTTTGTCTTGGCAAACAGTCGCCTATTGCGCAGTCGGTTTGGGATTGATTGCGATTACTAATCTCACTGTCAGTTTTAGTTTGGCGCTGTATGTGGCAATGAAATCACGCAAAGTGCGCTTTGGTCAATGGCGATTGTTTATTAAAAGTTTAGCTAAGCGCGTGAATGAGCATCCGGGCGAATTTATTTTTCCACCTAAAAAAGCTAAGCCGCTTGATGAAGAGGCTTAATCATCATTTGTGCTAACGCAATAGTGAACAATTATTTCTTAAGCATGATGACTTTTGATAAATTACTTATTGGGTCAGCAATACACCTTATCAAATATCAAAACAATTAAAAGGAATATTCATGGCAAGCTGGTTTGAAGACAATGCCCAATCGATAGGCAATACGCCATTGGTGAAATTAAACCGTATCACTGACAGCGCGGGCGCAACCGTGCTGGCAAAAATTGAAGGGCGTAATCCGGCATATTCAGTGAAATGCCGTATCGGTGCCGCCATGATTTGGGATGCAGAGCAGCGCGGCTTATTGGGCGCAGGTAAAGAAATTGTTGAGCCTACCAGCGGTAATACCGGTATTGCCTTGGCATTTGTGGCGGCGGCGCGCGGTATTCCGCTCACGCTGACCATGCCTGACACCATGAGCATAGAACGCCGCAAACTGTTGCTGGCATATGGCGCAAAATTAGTGCTCACTGAGGGTGCTAAAGGCATGAGCGGTGCCATTGCTAAAGCGGAACAGATTGCTGCATCAGACCCAAACCGTTATGTGTTGCTACAGCAATTTAAAAACCCGGCAAATCCGGCAATTCACGAAAAAACCACCGGTCCCGAAATTTGGGATGCGACTGACGGCAAGGTAGATATTTTTGTTGCAGGGGTAGGCACTGGCGGCACCATTACTGGGGTTTCACGTTACATTAAAAACACGCAAGGTAAACAAATCCTCACCGTTGCGGTGGAGCCTGCGGCAAGTCCGGTATTAACGCAGCATCGTGCCGGCGAAGCGCTCAAGCCTGCACCACATAAAATTCAGGGTATAGGTGCTGGTTTTGTGCCGGATACTTTGGATTTGTCAGTCGTGGATGACATTGCACAAGTCAGCAACGAAGACGCGATACTTTACGCGCAGCGATTGGCGCGTGAAGAAGGCATACTCGTTGGTATCTCTTGTGGTGCTGCAGCCGCTGTTGCCATCAGGTATGCACAACGCCCCGAACACGCAGGCAAAACCATCGTAGTCATTCTGCCGGATTCGGGCGAGCGTTACTTAAGCTCGATTCTGTTTGAAGGTTTATTCGACGCGCAAGGTCTTGCGCTTTAATGATTTGTAGTCGTGAGTTAAGCTTATGAGTGCAGAGCTGATGATTATCTTTATCGCTCTTGGCGCTTTTGTCGGCATGATGGCTGGTTTGCTGGGCATTGGTGGTGGGGGCATTTTAGTGCCGATACTCACGAGTATTTTTATTTACCAGCAGTTTCCATTGCAGCAAGTGGTGCATGTGGCGCTTGGCACTTCCATGGCCTGCATTATGGTGACTTCTTTTTCCAGTATGCGTACGCATCATGCCAATGGCGGCGTCATTTGGTCATTGGTAAAAGTCATGGCGCCCGCCATTATTATCGGTACTTTTGCAGCGACGTTTTTGGCAGCACAGCTCAGCTCAAAGGCGCTAGCAGTGTTGTTTGCGATTTTTATGGCCTATGTCGCAAGTCAAATGTTTCGTAGTAAGCCGTTGCAGGCTAGTTCAGCGCAGGCCAGTAAGCTAGAGCTAAGTCTGGTAGCTGCGTTCATTGGTGCAATATCGGCGCTGGTGTCGATAGGCGGTGGCTCTTTGAGTGTGCCATATTTAACTTGGCGTAATCTGGATATCCGCAAAGCCATAGGTACTTCTGCGGCGTTGGGTTTTCCGATTGCGGTCACTGGTACGCTCGGTTATGTGATTAACGGTATCCATAGTGATATTAATTTGCCCAATACCATTGGCTTTGTTTACTGGCCGGCGGTTTTGCTGGTGGTCGTGCCCAGCTATTTCACGGCAAAATTCGGCGCAGGTTTAACGCAAACTTTGCCGGTTAGCACTTTAAAAAGAATTTTTGGTGTTTTGCTACTGTTGCTCAGTATCAAAATGCTGCTATCTGTGTATTAGCGCCAGCTGGGTTAAAATACGCGCAATCTTAATCGCCACCATTTCAAATGACCACTCTGCACACTAATAATCAAGCGCCAGACCCAGATGTGAACATTGAAAATCACACGCCTATGATGCGCCAGTATCTGGGTTTGAAAGCGCAGCATCCGGACATGTTGCTGTTTTATCGCATGGGTGATTTTTACGAATTATTTTTTGAAGACGCAGAAAAAGCCTCTAAGTTGCTGGGCATTAGCTTAACCCAGCGTGGCAGCAGTAATGGTCAACCGATTAAAATGGCAGGCGTACCATACCATGCGGCAGAGCAGTATTTAGCCAAGCTATCCAAACTGGGTGAAGCCGTTGCAATTTGTGAGCAAGTGGGTGACCCGGCAACCAGCAAGGGGCCGGTGGCGCGCGCAGTGGCGCGAATTCTCACCCCAGGTACGCTTACCGACGCTGCGTTACTAGATGAATCTCGCGATAATCAATTACTCAGCATTTTTCAGGCCGATGGTGTGCTGGGATTAGCGCGTTTAAATCTGGCATCCGGTAGCTTTATTTTGAGTGAAATTGCCGTTGGTTTGCTTGCGCAAGAAATCGAGCGCATTGCCCCGAGTGAAATTTTATTTGCCGATGATTTTCAGCATGCGGCCTTGAGCCAGCTTAAAGTCGCTAAAAAGCGTTTAAGTCCTTGGCAGTTTGATTTTGATAGCGCGTTTGGCACCCTCACTAAACAATTTAATACTTACGATTTAAACGGTTTTGGCTGTGCCGATTTAAAACCTGCCATTTGTGCGGCGGGTGCGCTGCTGGATTATGTGAAACATACACAACGCACCACATTGCCGCATATCAACGCCATTAGCGTTGAATCTACCAGTGCTTATGTGCAGCTGGATGCGGCCACGCGGCGCAATCTTGAAATAGACATGACCTTGCGTGGTGAAGCCGCGCCTACGCTGTATTCACTGCTCAATACCACGCAAACTGCCATGGGTGCGCGCTTATTGCGGCATTGGCTGCATCATCCGTTGCGCGACAGAAGTTTAAGCATGCAGCGGCATGAAGCAATTGCCGATTTAATGCAAAGCGGCCAGTATGTTCCGCTTCGGCAGGCACTTAGCGCGATTGGCGATATTGAGCGCATTACCGCACGTGTGGCTTTAAAAACAGCACGCCCAAGAGATTTGTCTGCGTTGGCGGCAAGCTTGCAGCAGCTACCCATTTTGCAAACGCAATTAACCACACATAGCGCTGCTTTGTTAGCCGTTTTGCATGATGGATTGAGCGCACCTTTGCCAGTAGTGGACTTGCTGACCAGAGCTATTAAGGCCGAGCCTAGTGTGGTGCTGCGTGAAGGTGGTGTGATTGCCGATGGCTTTGACGCCGAGCTAGACGAACTGCGCGCGATTCAAACCGATCATGGTGACTTTGTACTGCAATTTGAAGCGGCTGAAAAAGCACGTACTGGCATTGCGAATTTAAAAGTGGAATACAACAGTGTGCATGGCTTTTATATTGAAATGAGCCGCACACAGGCTGAAAGCGCGCCGGCTGAATACCGTCGCCGCCAGACGCTTAAAAATGTAGAGCGCTTTATTACACCTGAACTCAAAACCTTTGAAGATAAAGTGCTAAGCGCCAATGACCGTGCCTTAGCGCGCGAAAAAATGCTCTATGAGCAGGTGCTGACAGGCCTGAGTCACTATATTAGCGCCTTACAGACCAATGCCGGGGCGGTGGCAAGTTTGGATGTGCTGTGCAGTTTCGCCGAACGTGCGCTGAGCCTGAATTATGTAGCGCCGCAATTTACCACGGAAGCGGGTATTGAAATTGTGAATGGTCGCCATCCGGTGGTAGAGCAGATTTCGGTGCAGTCGTCGGGTCAACCGTTTATTGCTAATGATGTGGTGCTGAATCCGTATCGTCAGTTGTTACTGATTACTGGCCCGAATATGGGCGGTAAATCTACGTTCATGCGCCAGACAGCACTGATTGTATTACTCGCACACTGCGGCTGCTATGTGCCTGCGTCATCAGCCAAAATTGGTGAAATTGACCGTATCATGACGCGTATCGGTGCATCGGATGACCTGGCTGGTGGACGCTCTACTTTTATGGTGGAGATGACGGAAACCGCGAATATTCTGCACAACGCCACTGATAAAACATTGGTACTGCTAGATGAAATCGGCCGCGGCACTTCAACCTTTGATGGCTTGAGTTTGGCTTGGGCAGTGGCTAAACAGTTACTGGAAAAAAATCGGTCTTACACTTTATTTGCTACCCACTATTTTGAGCTGACGCGCATTGTGGATGAGTTCAAATATGCGGCTAATGTGCATTTAGATGCAGTGGAGCATGGATCAGAAAACAATAAAGCCATTGTGTTCATGCACAAAGTGGAAGAGGGTGCCGCGAACCAGAGTTATGGTTTGCAAGTGGCACAGCTGGCGGGGATCCCTAAAAGCGTAGTTTCTGCGGCTAAACGCAAACTTACCCAGCTGGAAAATAGTCAAGTGGCAGTGTCTTCAGAGCAGCCGGACATGTTTGCCAATAGCCCTGATGTGCAAGTCCCGGTTATGCATCCAGCGTTGTTAGAGCTGGAATTGATACAGCCGGATGATTTAACGCCAAGAGAAGCGTTAGAGGTTTTGTACAGGCTTAAAAATCTGTGAGCCGACGTAGCTTAAATAAGATATTCGTCATGCCGTGTCTGACACGGCATCCAGTGACTTTTTTCAGCAGTCTAAACGCCCCTGGATTCCGACTTACGTCGGAATGACGACCAGAAGAGATAACTAGATTGTTTGCTGAAATAAAGGCTATTAGTGGTGATGACCGCCTGCACCGTGCACGTGCTGATGTGATACTTCTTCTTTATTCGCAGCACGCACTTCAGTAATAGTGGCTGTAAATACCACACGTTCACCAGCCCATGGATGGTTGCCATCCACCACGACTTTACCGTCAGCGATTTCAGACACAGTGTATAAAATCACTTCACCGGTTTCGTCTTCACCTTCAAATTGCATACCTACTTTTAACTCAGCTGCAGGAAAAGCACTCACTGGTTCAATCTGCACTAACTCTTCGTCGTATTCACCAAACGCATCAGCTGGTTGTAGATCTACAATCACCACATCGCCCACGTTTTTGCCGTGCATGGCTTCTTCTACTTTAGGGAAAATATTGTCGTAGCCGCCATGCAGATAAGCCACTGGCTCAGTGCTAGATTCAAGCACATTGCCATCGGCATCTTTTAATTCATAAGTCATTGAAACTACGGTGTTCATTGCGATTTGCATGGTGGGGTCCTTAAACTGGGCTTTAAGAATAAAGCGCTGTGAAAATAAAACATTAAAATAAAGCGATAAATTAAGTGCAGGATTTTAAACTATATTTTGATTTTACCTAAATTTTATCCGCTTAAATCTTGTGGTGTTTGGTGATCAATTTATCCAGCGCTGCTGCAAAAGCTTGGCGATCGCTTTGATTAAAAGCATTGGGTCCGCTAATGTCAACGCCATTGCTGCGTAACTCCTCCATCAGGTTGCGCATAGCAAGGCGCTCCTTAATGTTGGCGATAGTATAAAGCTCACCACGTGGGTTCAGCGCAATGCCGCCTTTTTCAACCACTTGGGCTGCCAATGGTATGTCAGCAGTAATCACTAAATCACCAGCTTGCATTTCCACTACGATGCGGTTGTCAGCCACATCAAAACCGCTGGCGACTTGCATGGTTTTAATAAACGCAGATGGCGGCGTGCGCAAAAACTGATTTGCCACTAGCGTGGTTGCAATTTGCGCACGTATAGCTGCCCTGAATAAAATTTCTTTAATCACTACTGGGCAGGCATCAGCATCGACCCAAATTTTCATGGACTAAAACTTTCTTCAAAAAACTTATACAGCTAATTTTAGTGGCTTTTAAAGTGCCTATTAGGCAATTCGTCATACCAGCGAAGGCTGGTATGACAGACCTTAGATTTAGCGGCCTCTGCCGCCGCTTCTGTGTTGGCTGTTTGGGTTGGCAGCTGATCTGCCCGCACCATTTGGACGTGCTGCGCCAGAACCAGCAGGTCGCGCGCTACCACCATTATTTGAGCGAGGTCTGTTGCCGTGTGGGCTGGCTGGCGGGCTGAACAATGCAGATTGTGGCATGGCTTGGTGGCGCGCCGCTTCAGACATCGGCTTGTTAGGTGTTTTTTCGGTGTTTCTGTTTGCTTGTCTGTCTTGCGCTGGTTTGCTGCCAGTTGGCTGGTTACTGTTTTGTTGAGCGCGATTTTTCTGTCCAGCATTCTGCTGGCCACCGTTTTGTGGTTTACGTTTTTGACCATGTTGCGGGCGAGGTGCTCTTGGCGCTTCCGGCTCCGGGTTTGCATCTGGCGTGAAACCTTCCACTGGCACTCTCGGAATGTCGCGTTTAATCAGCTTTTCAATATCTTTTAATAGCTTGATTTCTTCGCGGTCTACTAGCGATACTGCAGCGCCACTGCTGCCAGCGCGGCCAGTACGGCCAATACGATGTACATAATCTTCCGGCACATTCGGTAACTCAAAGTTAACCACTTGCGGCAGTTGGTCAATGTCTAGTCCACGGGCAGCAATGTCAGTGGCTACCAATACGCGTACAGAACCATCTTTAAAGTTAGCAAGCGCTTTAGTACGTGCGCCCTGACTTTTATTACCATGAATCGCTGCAGCTTCAATGCCGTCTTTCACCAGTTTTTCCGCCAGACGATTCGCGCCATGTTTGGTGCGGGTGAAGATCAGCACTTGCTTCCAGTCGTTGGTTTTGACCAGATGACTCACCAAATCACGTTTATGTGACTGCGGTACCATGTGTACGGTTTGCGTGACTAGTTCTGATGCAGTATTGCGGCGCGCTACTTCAACAAAACCCGGGTTGTGCAATAGGCCGTCAGCCAATGCTTTGATTTCGTCCGAAAACGTCGCTGAAAACAGCAGGTTTTGACGTTGCTTAGGCAACATGGCCAGAATTTTCTTGATGTCGCGGATGAAACCCATGTCCAGCATGCGATCGGCTTCGTCTAGCACCAAGATTTCCACGCTAGATAAATCAATGGTTTTTTGACCAGCGTGATCGAGTAAGCGTCCTGGCGTTGCAACTAGAATATCCAATGGTTTTTTTAAACGTGAAATTTGCGGGTTGATGTTCACACCGCCAAAAATTACGGTAGAAGTCAGCGCTAAGTGTTTGCCGTAAGTTTGTACGGATTCTTCAATCTGTGCGGCAAGTTCACGCGTAGGCGTTAGCATCAGGCAGCGTGGGCGGCCTTTGGCTAACTGCGCGAGTGGTTTTTGGCTTAATAAATGCAGAATCGGCAGGGTAAAGCCGGCGGTTTTGCCGGTGCCGGTTTGTGCGCCTGCAAGTAAGTCACCACCATTTAATACCAGCGGAATTGCTTTTGCTTGTATCGGTGTCGGGTTGGTGTAGCCCGTGTCGGCAATCGCGCGCAAAATAGGCTCGCTTAAGCCCAGCTCGTTAAAACTTAATGTGCTTTTTTCTATGGTTAAATCCGGCTTGATGGCCTCGGCTTGCAAGCCGTCAAAAGACGAGATGGTTTCGTTAATATTTGTTTGTGTAGTCAAAGTAGTGCTCCAGCTTGGGTTTAGGCCGACCCATTACTTTATTGAAGCAACACCAATCGAGGTAGGCAAATGTGTTTATGTTGAGTATTGAAATGCAGAACATAATCAGGGTATTAAGACCGCTACGCTGATTGGTTGGCGTAGGGCAAATGAATTGCTGGCGATTATACGGAAGATTGTAATTAAAGCCAGTAAAACTTTGTGGGGTTAAAAGTAGGTTTAAAAAATTGTTAACTGCTTGAAATCTAATTGTTTAATTTGTTGTGTTTGCAGGCGGCGCATTCAGCTTGCGCCAAACCCAGGGCGGTGTGGGATTGCTATCTTGCCATAAGCCTTTGTTATTTTTCTGCGCATCCTCGGCTACTTTTTTGAGTTTGCTATTACGCGAAAACTTATGTGGATACCAAGCGTAACCTTGCTCAAGCAAGTAAAGGCTGGCATCTGTATTGTTGCATTGCAATTTGCCCAGCAGTCTTTGGTATTTGTCTTTACCAACAATATCAACGTTCACTTTTACAGCGTCACCTTGGCATAACTTCATTAGTGCGCGCCGCGCTTTTAAGCCATAAGGCTGATTGCGTTCTGGCGCATCGATATCCGTTAAGCGTAATTTGAACTTGCCTGTAGCGTTTGTTAACTGCACGGTGTCGCCATCATATACATAGCTCACAATATAATTTTCTTGCGCATAGCTGGACGCACATAGTAAAAGTATCAGGCAAGCGGCTAGGTAACGAATTGCAAACATCCAATGCACGCTAGTGAGAATGCCCATGGCCATGTTCACTATCTAACAGGCTGTAATAATTAGAAGGCTCTAGTACAGTTGGAATGGCATCATTATCAGTGTCAGGGTGGTCTTTGCTGTAATGCAGCCCGCGGCTTTCTTTGCGTTCCATCGCGCTGCGCACAATCAGTTCGGCTACTTGCAGCAGGTTACGCAGTTCGATTAAATCGTTACTGATTTTAAAGTTGCTATAGAACTCATGTACTTCGTCGCGCAGCATATGGATGCGATGCAGGGCGCGACTCAAGCGTTTGTCGGTGCGCACAATACCTACGTAGTTCCACATTGAGCGACGCAGTTCATCCCAAGTGTGTGAAATCAGGACTTCTTCATCCGCATCAGTCACGCGGCTTTCATCCCAGTATGGCAAGGTTGGTATTGGCCTATCGGCTTGACTTAAGATATCTTCAGCCGCCGCCTGACCAAATACCAAGCATTCCAGCAGAGAATTGCTGGCTAAGCGATTAGCACCATGCAAGCCAGTACAGGCCGTTTCGCCGATGGCATATAAATGATGAATATCGGTACGACCTACGTCATCGGTCATCACGCCGCCGCACATAAAATGCACCGCCGGCACCACTGGTATTGGCGTTTTGCTGATGTCGATACCCAGTTCCAAACAGCGCCGATAAATATTAGGAAAGTGTTCTTGAATAAAATCTAGTGAGCGATGCGAAATATCCAGATACACACAGTCTAACCCGCGCTTTTTCATTTCAAAGTCAATGGCGCGCGCCACTACATCACGCGGTGCCAGTTCGGCACGTGCGTCATGTTCGGGCATAAAGCGCGTGCCATCCGCAAGCTTTAAAATGCCGCCTTCGCCGCGCACTACTTCTGAAATCAAAAAAGATTTTGCATGTGGATGAAACAGGCAGGTGGGGTGGAATTGAATGAATTCCATGTTGGCTACGCGGCAGCCAGCACGCCATGCCATCGCCATGCCGTCACCGGTACTCACGTCCGGATTGGTGGTGTACAGGTAGACTTTACCTGCGCCGCCGGTCGCTAATATGGTGTTTTGCGCGCCTATGGTAATCACTTTGCCGCTGGTGTTATCCAGCACATAAGCGCCCAAACATGCGTTGCTATCGCTAATTGTGGTGTCCTTGGTTTTTACTTTTTGCGTGGTGATTAAATCAACTGCGATGTGATTTTCTAGCAGGGTGATATTGGGATGTTGTCGCACTTTTTCAGCTAGCGTGACTTGCACGGCATGGCCGGTAGCATCCGCTGAGTGAATGATGCGGCGCTGACTGTGCCCACCTTCACGGGTTAAGTGATAGCCACTGTCATCAGCCTCGCGGGTGAAGCGAACCCCTTGTTCAATTAACCATTCCACGGTCTCTTTGCCATGCTCGACTACTTTTTTGGTCACCGCGGCATCGCATAAGCCGGCACCAGCAATCAGCGTGTCTTGTATGTGTGCATCGACTGAGTCGCTGTCATTGAGCACAGCGGCAATGCCGCCTTGCGCCCAGTTGCTTGCAGAGTCGTTGATGCTACGTTTGCTGACCAAACATATTTTTTTGTTTTTCGCAGTGCGCAATGCAAGCGATAAGCCGGCAAGACCGCTGCCGATAATCAAGACGTCATATTGCTGCATATTTTTTATTCGTGTGATATGAAGTGCCGTAAATGGCTAGGAACTAATGAGAGTGTATCGTGGTCTTCATAAAAGGCAATAGGAATAGCGCTGACGGGAAAAAAAGAGCACGTTTTGAGAAGATCAATCAGTCATGATATGAGGGGATTAAAAAATGATACAACCCGGTAAGATTCAGGAATTTACGCAATTAAGCTTTATGCAAGCTGTAGCGCAAGGGTATACTAGCGAGCAGAACAAAAATGATGATAAAACTAAGCAAAATAAACATGAAGCGACAGGAAACCTTAGCGTAGTGGCTACTACTTCAAACCCTGGTAACCGTGAAATCGATCACGAACTTGTGGTGCGCGCGCAGCGTGGCGACAAGCGTGCTTTCGGTATGTTGGTTGATAAATATCAACGCAAGCTGGGGCGTTTGTTGTCTAGAATGATCCGCGACCAATCTGAAATTGAAGATGTGGTGCAGGAATCATTTATCAAAGCCTATCGTGCTTTGCCTAATTTCCGTGGTGACAGTGCTTTTTATACCTGGCTGTATCGTATTGGTATTAACACGGCTAAAAACTATTTGGTGTCAGTGGGTCGCAGACCGACGGTCAGCACTGACATTGAAATTGAAGATGCAGAAAATTTTGAAGACGGTAATGAGTTGCGCACTACCGAAACACCTGAGTCATCAATGATGACTAAGCAAATTGCCCAAACCGTGAACGATACGGTTGAAGGCTTGCCTGAGGAGTTGCGCACGGCGATTACCTTGCGCGAAATCGAAGGTTTAAGTTATGAAGAAATTGCAACCATTATGGGTTGCCCAATCGGCACAGTTCGTTCACGCATATTCAGGGCGCGTGAAACGATTGCACTGAAATTAAGACCTTTATTAGATACCCCTGAAAATAAACGCTGGTAGGCATCATCGTCTGTTAAGTAATTAAGTATATGTGTATTAGGAGTAAATCATGAGTGAACAAATATCTGCCTTGATGGATGATGAGATTGCAGTTGAAGATGCCAACCGATTAATCGGGTCATTGCATAGCAGCAAGCAAGCTACAGAAGCTTGGGGCGAGTATCATCTAATCGGTGATGCGATGCGCGGCAATGCGATGTTGAGTAAAGACTTTAAGCAAAATTTGATGCAAAAGCTCGACATGGAACCTACAGTGCTGGCTCCCAAAGCGGCGCAGTACAACAGTCAGAAATTAGCTGATTTGAAAGATAAATTGCCAGTTAAATGGTCTATTGCAGCTTCTTTTGCAGCAGTAATGGTAGTGGGTTGGATGGCGTTGCAGCAACAAGTGCAGCCTGAAAGCGGTGCGCCAGAAATGGAAATGGCGCAGACTGAAGTGATGGATCAAGCTATACCTAATGAGTATCTTTCTGCACATCAGGCTTCTGCGCCGTCTACCAGTTCTTATTACATTCAGCCAGTGAATTACGCGGAGTGATGTTAATGAGGCATCTTGTTCTGGCGCCAGTTATTGCCAGTGCAACACTGATCGCGGTTCTACTTTCAAGTGTTAATGTAAAAGCAGCTGATGAGGATACCTGGCAGTTATTGCAGAAAGCGGCCGTTGCTGCCCGTGCACTCAGCTACAAAGGTATTTTTGTTTGTCAGACCAGTAAGCAGATTAAATCTGTAGAAATTACACATTTGTTTGATGGTCAAAATGAGTTTGCGCGCAATGTCATCTTGGATGGCAGTCCGCGTGAAGTGCTCAATCACAGCGGCAATGTGGTCATTTACAACCCTCAGAACGAAAAAATCATCATTGAAAAAC
This sequence comes from Methylotenera sp. 24-45-7, assembly GCA_002281815.1. Taxonomy (GTDB): domain Bacteria; phylum Pseudomonadota; class Gammaproteobacteria; order Burkholderiales; family Methylophilaceae; genus Methylotenera. The sequence goes on along the minus strand of NCHI01000026.1, from coordinate 8,560 downwards.
GCCGTGGGCAGAATATGTTTCCGGCAGTTCTGCCAATGAATCTAGATGCTATAAAAGTAAGCTACACATTGCGCCAAGCCGAAATGGAGCGTGTCGCCGGCAGGCCAGCACAAGTGCTGGTGTTAGAGCCTAAAGATGCTTTGCGTTACAGCTATCGATTTTGGGTGGATACCGAATATGGCTTGTTGCTTAAATCAGTGATGTATAACCATCGTGATGAAGTGATGGAGAGCATTAGTTTCAATCAGGTTGCACTCATGAATACGGTGGCGCTCGATTGGTTTAAACCTAAGATTGATCACAGCAAGAGTTATGTGATGGAAAATGAGCAGGCGGTAATTGCCAATTCGGATGCGGCTGTAGACTGGGAGATGAAGTCTCTACCGGCTGGTTATCGCAAGGTTGACCAGATGATGCGTAAAGTACATGGCAAAACTGAGCCAGTGACCCATGTGATTTTTTCTGATGGTTTGGCTTCTGTGTCATTGTTTATTGAGCATGTGAGTAAACAGGCTAAAATTAAATCCACACAAAAAAATATATTATCCAGCTCTGGAAATACCAATTTTTATACCCATATTAATCATGGGCATCTGGTGACAGTTGTAGGCGATGTACCAGAGGCAACTGTAGTGCAAATTGCTAACGCAGTTGTGTTTAAAAAAACTAACTAAGTAACTTTTAGAGATGATTGAAGAGTTCGCAGTAGTAACCAAGCGCTTAGACGGATACGTGATGTTGGAAGTTGAAAGACGTACCGCTTGCGGATTGTGTGGCCAAAAGCGTGGCTGCGGTAACGCGACCTGGGGCAAGCTGTTGGGTCATCAAAGCCAAGCGTTTGTGGCAGAAAACACTATTGATGCCAAGCTGGGCGAAAGCGTGGTGGTAGGCATCGATGAGCGTGAGATATTAAGCACTGTATTTTACTTATATGTAGTGCCTTTAATCAGTATGTTTGTTGCTGCGGTTGCAGCCGATCAGTTATTCAACAACGAACTTTATGTGATTTTAGCTGCTGCGCTGGGCTTGTTGCTTGGTTTTTTGTGGGTAAAAGGTCATTTGGTTGGTTATGGAGCTGCCAAGAAGTCTCTTGGTCATCAATGTCGTGCAACAGTGCTGCGTCATGCAGATGAAACCCAGGCGTGTCAAAATACACTACAGCATGAATAAATCATGCTGTAGATTCGTAAAATATCAAATTCAAGAGGTGTGTAGATGATGAGAAATTGGCTAGCCGCATTTTTATTCGGCTTAATTTCCGTGGTGCAATCTAGTGCTTACGCTAAAGATTTGCCAGACTTTACTGAATTGGCTGAAAAACAAGGCCCAGCAGTAGTAAACATCAGTATTACGCAAAACATGCGAGCTGAAAATGCAGCGCCGTTTCCTGGTTTTAATGGCGATGAACAAATGCAGGAGTTTTTTAAGCGCTTTGGTATTCCATTGCCAGGACAAATACCCGGACCCAATGGCCAGGCGCCAGGGCAGAACGGTGCGCAACCTGAGTTTAAATCGCAATCATTAGGTTCAGGCTTTATTATTAGTAGCGATGGCTACATTTTAACCAATGCCCATGTAGTCGCCGACGCAGATGAGGTGATTGTAAAGTTATCAGATAAGCGTGAATTCAAAGCCAAAATTATTGGTGCCGATAAGCGTACTGATGTGGCTTTGCTGAAAATTGAAGCTACAGGTTTACCTAAAGTTACCACCGGTGATCCTAGCAAACTTAAAGTGGGTGAGTGGGTTGCGGCGATTGGTTCTCCATTTGGTTTGGAAAATACCATGACTGCGGGTATTGTCAGTGCCAAAGGCCGTGCCTTACCGCAAGAAAATTTCGTACCATTTATTCAAACTGACGTCGCAATTAATCCGGGAAACTCAGGTGGCCCGTTATTTAATCTAGCAGGCGAAGTGGTTGGGGTTAATTCGCAAATTTACAGCCGTAGTGGCGGCTCAATGGGTCTGTCATTCAGTATTCCTATTGACGTTGCAATTGATGTATCCAATCAGCTTAAAGTGAACGGTAAAGTAAACCGTGGTTGGTTGGGCATTGTGATTCAGGAATTAAGCAAAGATCTTGCGGAATCTTTTGGTATGAAAAATACCAACGGTGCATTGGTAGCGGCAGTTGAGAAAAATGGCCCGGCTGACAAAGGTGGTTTGCAAGCAGGTGATGTGATTGTTAAGTTTGATGGTAAAGCGATTGTTGCTTCGAGTGATTTGCCGCGAGCGGTTGGTGCTACTAAACCCGGTAAAACGGTTGCGATAGACGTGTTGCGCAAAGGTAGTGAAAAGTCTCTGAATGTGTTGATAGGGGATATGCCGACTGATCCTTCAGAAGTGACACCTAGTGCCAAACCTGCGGCAAAACCGGAGTTGAATCGAATTGGTTTGTTGTTAAAAGAGGCTACACCGCAGCAGAAGAAAAAACTTAACGGCAAAAGTGGTTTGTTGGTGATTGATTCACAAGGTGCGGTAGCGCAGGCGGGTGTGCGTCGTGGCGATGTGATATTAGGATTAAATAATACTGAAGTACAAAGTTTGGAGCAGTTCAACAAGCAGTTAGCAAGTTTTGCTGTTGGTAAAACAATTGCGTTGTTGGTATTGCGTGGTGAAAACACACTTTATGTTCCGGTAAAAATACCAGCAGGCAGATAAACAACATGTGCGTATCCAGTAATCAGTAGATGTTAATACTTTGAATTTGCTGTAAAATCCCGCATGTTCCGATGAGTAAATAAGGGCGCTTAAGGCGCCCTTATTTACTCATCGCTTTGTATTGGTAAGCGTATTTGCGCAAGCGGATTTTATGTATTTCTGCTCAAATTTTTTCTGTGCAAATACCTCATTAAACTAAGTCATCAAAACTTTAAGTCATCAAATTTCGGTAAGCTTGTAAAAATTAACCATGAAAAATATTCGTAACTTCTCCATTATTGCTCACATCGATCACGGTAAATCAACCTTGGCTGACCGCATTATTCATATGTGTGGCGGCTTGGCTGACCGTGAAATGGAAGCGCAAGTGCTTGATTCTATGGATATTGAGCGCGAGCGTGGCATTACGATTAAGGCACAGACGGCTGCCTTGCAATATAAGGCAGACGATGGGCAGATTTATCAGCTTAACCTGATTGATACCCCTGGACACGTGGATTTTAGCTACGAAGTTTCTCGCTCATTGTCTGCCTGTGAGGGTGCGTTACTGGTGGTAGATGCTAGTCAAGGTGTTGAGGCGCAAAGCGTGGCTAACTGCTACACCGCGCTGGATTTGGGTGTGGAAGTCACTGCGGTATTGAACAAAATTGATTTGCCTTCAGCTGACCCGGAACGCGTGATTCAGGAAATTGAAGATGTGATTGGTGTGGATGCCAGCGATGCAGTGCGCTGCTCTGCAAAAACTGGTGTTGGTGTACACGATGTGCTGGAGGCAGTGATTGCCAAAGTGCCGCCACCCAAAGGTGAAATCAATGGTCCATTAAAAGCCTTGGTGATTGATGCGTGGTTTGATAACTACGTCGGCGTGGTGATGTTGGTGCGCGTGATTGATGGCGTGTTGAAACCAAAAGAAAAAATTCGCCTGATGGCCACAGGTGCTGAGTACCTATGTGAGCAGGTCGGTGTGTTTACGCCAAAATCGTTGCAAAGAACTTCACTGTCTGCTGGTGAGGTGGGTTTTGTGATTGCAGGTATTAAAGAACTGGCCGCTGCAAAAGTGGGGTAAGCCGGCAAAAGAAGCCCTGCCTGGCTTTAAAGAAGTTAAACCGCAGGTGTTTGCTGGTTTGTATCCGGTAGAGTCTAACCAATTTGAAGCGTTGCGTACGGCTTTGGAAAAACTCAGTTTGAATGATGCTAGCTTGTTGTTTGAGCCAGAAAACTCTACCGCACTGGGCTTTGGTTTCCGTTGTGGTTTCTTGGGATTATTGCACATGGAAATCGTGCAAGAGCGTCTTGAGCGCGAGTACGACATGGACTTGATTACCACTGCACCTACTGTAGTGTATGAGCTGCTGCTCAAAAACGGCGACGTGGTGCAGATTGAAAATCCATCACGCTTACCTGAGCCATCACGCGTAGAAGAAACCCGCGAACCGGTGATTAATGTGAATTTGTTAATGCCGCAGGATTATGTAGGGCCGGTAATGACGCTGTGTAATAACAAGCGTGGCATTCAAAAGAATATGCAGTATATGGGGCGTCAGGTAATGCTGAGTTATGAGATGCCATTGAATGAAGTGGTGCTGGATTTCTTTGATAAATTGAAATCTGTGTCGCGCGGTTATGCGTCTATGGATTACGAGTTTTTGGAGTTCCGCGCTGCAGACTTGGTAAAACTGGATATTATGGTGAACGGTGAGCGTGTAGATGCATTGAGCATGATTGTGCACCGCAGTAACAGCGTACATCGTGGCCGTGAAGTCGCCGCAAAAATGCGCGAGTTGATTCCGCGTCAGATGTTTGATGTGGCGATTCAGGCCTCAATAGGCGCTAATATTATTGCCCGCGAAACAGTAAAAGCTATGCGTAAAAACGTGATTGCCAAATGTTATGGCGGCGATGTGTCACGTAAGCGTAAGCTGCTGGATAAGCAAAAAGAAGGTAAAAAACGCATGAAACAAGTGGGTAACGTTGAAATTCCGCAAGAAGCGTTTTTAGCGATTCTTAGAGTTGAAGACAAGTAGTTCCAGACAATAATTTAGGGTAAAGCGCCATGATGTTTGCATTGTTTATGATAGTGATATTAATCGTAACTGGTTTGATATGGCTATTAGATATCTTCGTGTTAAGCAAAAAACGTGCAGCGGGTGCCGATGAGCCGTTGCTTGTGGAATATGCCAAAAGCTTTTTCCCGGTGATTTTAGTGGTATTTTTTGTGCGCTCTTTCATAGTAGAGCCATTCAAGATTCCTTCTGGTTCTATGATGCCTACGCTGCTTGCAGGTGATTTTATTCTAGTGAATAAATTTACTTATGGCCTGCGCGTGCCAATTTTAAACCAGGCATTTATTGAAATTAATCAGCCTAAGCGTGGTGATGTGATTGTGTTTCATTATCCGCCAGCGCCGTCTATCGATTACATTAAACGTGTAGTAGGGTTACCTGGCGATAGCATCCGCTATCAGGATAAACAACTCACTATCAACGGTGAGCCGGTTTTGCTGAAAGATGGCAGTGAGTATGAATACGTGATGTCTGGCTTAAATGTGGTCACAGCAAAGAAATATCGCGAAAAACTAGGCAGTGTAGAGCATGATATTTTGATTCATGATCTGATGGGCAATTACGATGCCGACAGCATAGGTGGTAAGTTTTCTAATGGCGAAGAGGTCATTGTTCCGGCTGGGCATTATTTCGCAATGGGCGATAATCGCGATAACAGTTCCGATAGCCGTGTTTGGGGTTTTGTGCCGGAAAGAAATTTAGTCGGCAAGGCGTTTTTTATCTGGATGAATTTCGACGAGGGTTCTAGAATAGGTAATGCTATTAAATAAACAAGTTTGATTAGCGCGAGCTCAATGATTCCCAGGGGAAAAATATGACAAACACGAAACATCATTTGAAAAATTATCGTCAAAACCTAAGCAAGCAACAAGGCATTACCTTTGTCGGCATGTTGTTTGTGGGTGCTTTTATTATTTTAATCGCCATTACTGCCATGCGTATCGTGCCGGCTTACAGCGAATTTATGACAGTGAAGAAAATACTCAAAGCGATGCAGCAAGACCCACTCAATACCATGACGCCAAAAGAGATTAAAGTGGCTTTTGATAAGCGCGCATCCATTGATTACATTAGTGTAGTCAGTGGTGAAGATTTGAGTATAGAAAGAACGGATAGCGGCGCTACTGTTGTGACTATCGAGTATCAGGTGGTTAAGCCGCTAATGGGTAACGTAAGCGTGCTGATGGATTTTGCTGCGCGTAGCGATGACAAATAATTGAATGCAATTAATGCACCGATCATGATGCAACAGGATATTAGCCAACGTTTATCTTATCGTTTTAATGACGCCAACTTGTTGGCACAGGCTTTGACGCACCGCAGTCATAGTGCGCACAACAACGAACGTCTGGAGTATTTGGGCGATGGCGCGCTTAACTTCATTATCGCGACACAGTTATACCTGAAATTTCCCAAATTAGCCGAGGGCGACTTAAGCCGCCTGCGTGCACAATTAGTGAAAGAGGTCACCTTGAGTGAAATCGCTTTAAGCTTAAATATAGGCGATGCGCTTAAGTTAGGTGAGGGCGAATTGAAAAGTGCTGGCTGGCGCCGTCCATCTATTTTGGCAGATGCCTTAGAAGCGATTATTGGCGCTATTTATCTTGATGGCGGTTTTGCGGCGGCACAAGCTTTTGTCGTTGATTTGTATGCGCAAAAACTGGAAACCATAGACCCCAAGGTGATTGATAAAGACCCTAAATCTTTACTGCAAGAGTCATTACAAAGTAGAAAAATTGCAGTGCCTGAATACACTGTGACAGAAACTAGCGGCGAAGCGCATGCACAAAAATTTGTGGTGGAATGTTTTATACAAAAACACAATATACGCACCACAGGCGAAGGCACCAGCCGACGTTTAGCAGAACAAGCAGCGGCACAACTGGCCTTGCTTGAATTTAAAAAAATACATACTGGAAAAACCAAAACATGACAGATCAAGACTCCAACACAAGCACAGTCTTTAAATGCGGCACTGTAGCCATTGTCGGTCGTCCTAACGTTGGTAAATCAACGTTGCTCAATCATATTTTGGGCATGAAGCTGGCCATCACCTCACGCAAAGCGCAAACCACGCGCCATCGCTTGTTGGGCATTCACACTACTGAAGACACACAGTTTTTATTCGTCGACACCCCTGGCTTTCAACAAAAGCACTTGAATGCCTTGAATAAAGGCCTCAACAAAACCGTGACCCAAGTGTTGTCAGAAGTTGACGCGGTATTGTTTGTGATTGAGCCTATGAAACTCGGTGATGCTGACCGTCAGGTATTGAAGTTACTCTCAGAAAAAACGCCAACCATATTGGTTGTGAATAAGCTCGATTTGATGGGTGATAAAGGCAACATTCTGCCGCTAATTCAAGACTTTGATCTGGAATTTCCTTTTGCGGATATCGTGCCGGTGAGTGCGAAAAAGACGCTCAATATTGATGAACTACTCAAAACTATTCGTAAATATTTACCTGAGCAGCCAGCCATTTATGGTGAAGATGAGCTGACCGATAAAAATGAACGCTTTTTGGCAGCAGAACTGTTACGTGAAAAAGTGTTCAGATTCTCTGGTGACGAGATTCCTTACTCAGTAGCGGTTGAAATTGAAAAATTTGAAGTTGTGGGCAAACTGCGCCGTATTTTCTGCGCAGTGATTGTCGATAAAGAAAGCCAAAAGCCCATGTTAATCGGCAAGGGCGGTGAGAAGCTCAAACAGATTTCTACCGAAGCCAGAATGGATATGGAAAAACTATTTGGTGGCAAAGTCTATTTAGAAGTTTGGGTGAAAGTCAAAGGCGGCTGGGCAGACGACGAGCGCGCGTTGAAGAGCTTGGGATACTGACATTCGCCACAGATGAACACAGATATACACAGATAAAAAATTTTAAATAATTAGCTTAGACATAAACAGTATGTGTGGTTTTGATTTGATGGGTTTATCCGTGTTTATCAATGTTTATCAGTGGCTAAAATAGTTTTTTATGGTTTCAACCACTACACATCGGCAAGATAATCAGTCAGTTTACATACTGCACACTTATCCGTTTAAAGAAACCAGCTTAGTAGTAGAGCTGTTTGCACGCAATTTTGGGCGTGTCGCTGCGACTGCCAAAGGTGCTAGAAGACCGCGTTCAGCCATGCGTGGCATGTTGCAGGCGTTTCAGCCCATGCTCGCTACCTGGTCTGGCAAGCAGGAACTCAAAAACCTGCATAGCTTGGAATGGAATGGTGGTTTGCTGTTGTTGCAGGGTGAGGCCTTGATGTGTGGCTTTTACTTGAATGAGTTGTTGTTGCGCCTGTTGCCGCGTGAAGACCCGCACGAAGCATTGTTTGAATATTATGCCGACACGCTGCAAAGACTGGCAACCGGGCAAGATTTAGCTACCACGCTGCGTAGATTTGAGCTCAAGTTTTTGCAAGAATTGGGCTATGCCATTCCGTTAGCGCTAGATATGGATGATGAGGCTATCAGTACCGCGCAAAATTACCGCTATGAGGCAGAATTTGGTGCTTTTAAGTTAGCGGGTAAGCTCGGTAAATACGACAATGGTGTGCAGTTGATTGGTAAAACTCTGATTGATATCGCCAATGACGATTACAGCCATGCGCAGACTAAGCAGCAGAGCAAGCAATTGATGCGCTATTTGTTGGCGCATTATTTGGGTGATAAACCGTTGCATACCAGGCAGTTATTGATAGATTTGCAGGATTTTTAGTTTTAAGTTGATGGCGGATGCACGTCAAAAAATTAGGCATTTAGAAAGCAAGAAAATGATTAAATTAGGTGTCAATATCGACCACGTAGCGACCATACGCCAAGCACGTGGTACTAAATATCCCAGT
>NCHI01000025.1 GCA_002281815.1 Methylotenera sp. 24-45-7 | reverse complement strand
GTTAGAGCCGCAAATAAACACTTGCTTGGCTGGCGCACCTATTAATGCCGCCGTCCAAGCCGAGCCTCGGTCTGTATCTTGTAGCATTTGGATTTCATCAATCACCGCCACATCTACTGCTTTTGCGGGGTTCATCATTTCGATGGTGGAGGCAGTGTGTTGGGCGCCTTGCATTAAAACGCGTTCTTCACCGGTAATTAAATTACAAGGCACGCCTGCCGCCACTAATCTGTCGCGCACTTCCATCGCCAGTAGGCGCAATGGTGCCAAATAAATACCTGATGGTGCTTTTTCTAGGGTTTGCAGCGCCTGATAGGTTTTACCGGAATTAGTCGGGCCTAAATAAAAGTGATGGTGGCGTTTAATGCTACGCGCGAGCTTAAAACTATCACTAAAACCAGTAGGGGATAAATCTTTCATAAGGACATGAATTTATCTTAAAACAGGTAAAATGCCTATCAAGTTATTACTTTCAAGCTCAATTAAAACTCATGCGCATTCAATTATTACCCGACCAACTGATAAGCCAAATTGCCGCTGGTGAGGTGGTGGAGCGGCCTGCTTCAGCATTGAAAGAGCTGCTGGAAAACAGCCTGGATGCTGGCAGTACCGATATACAAGTTGCCTTGCTGCAAGGCGGCATTAAGCAAATGCGTATTGCGGACAATGGTGTAGGGGTTGCCAAAGAAGATTTAGCGCTGGCGTTAAAACGCCACGCCACCAGTAAAATTGCCACGCTTGAAGATTTAGAGGCTGTTGCCAGTTTAGGGTTTAGGGGTGAGGCTTTGGCGAGCATAGCCTCTATTTCGCGCACGCAGTTATTAAGTCGCCAATTAGAATCTAAACACGCATGGCGCATTGCCTCAGAAGGCAGCGATATCTCTGCGATTGAACCAGCGGCGCTCGATGCTGGCACTATCGTCGAGGTGACAGATTTATATTTCAACACACCAGCACGCCGCAAGTTTTTAAAAACTGAAGCTACGGAGTTTGGGCACTGCGAAGATGTGTTTAACCGCATTGCTTTATCGCGCCCAGATGTGGCTTTAATGTTGCAGCATAACGGACGCGCTTTAAGCCGCTATACCAGTGCTGAACCAGAGCGCAGGTTTGCTGAAGTGCTGGGTAGTGAGTTCGCCGCAGAGTCTATTGCCTTGGATGAATCGGCTGCTGGCTTGCGGTTATGGGGTATGGCTGCAAAACCAACGTTTAACCGCAGCAGTCGTGATACGCAATATGTGTATGTGAATGGGCGTTTTGTGCGCGATAAGCTGATTGCGCATGCTATTCGCCAAGCCTATCAGGATGTATTGCATCATGACAGGCACCCTGCATTTGTACTGTTTTTGGAGTTAGATCCTACGTTGGTGGATGTGAATGTACATCCTGCTAAAACTGAAGTCAGATTTAGAGATGCGCAGGCGATACACCGCTTTATTTTTCACTCGCTGAATAAAGCTTTGGCTGCACCTACTGGTGTTTCAAATGCGACAACGGCAGCGCAGGCTGGCTACAATCCGTTTGCCCCACAACCGGCCAATGCGCCTTATCCAAGTTTTCAGTCACAGATGAATTTACGTGCCAGCGAGCCATCCAATTTTTATGAGACGATGTTTGGCGCAGCGGCATCTTCTGCCAACCCAACACAGTATGCCAGCCCGGTATGCTACGCCCCTGAATTTGCGTCTGAACAGTTTAGTCAGCCACATTCAAGTTTTGATGAATATCCGCTTGGCTTTGCCGTGGCGCAGATTCATGGCGTGTATGTGCTGGCACAAAATACGCAAGGTTTGGTGGTGGTCGATATGCATGCCGCGCATGAGCGCATTATGTACGAAAAACTCAAAACCGCTTTGGATAGCAAAGCTGTGCCCATGCAGCCTTTGCTACTGCCGGTGAGTTTTAATGCCGACAAGTTGGAAGTGGCCACGGTGCAGGTAGTGTTAAATAGTGGCGATACCAGTTTGCAGCAGTTAGGCTTTGACTTGGCGGTGTTATCACCCAACACTTTGGCCGTGCGTGCTGTGCCCACCATGTTGCAACATGCCGATGTGGTAAAGCTGGCGCGTGATGTGCTGCATGATCTGCGTGAATACGGCGCTAGCAGGGCGTTAACCGAGCAGCGTAATGAGTTGCTGGGCACCATGGCTTGCCACGCTGCCGTGCGCGCTAATCGTAGCCTCACAGTGACAGAAATGAATGCTTTGCTACGTGATATGGAAGCCACTGAGCGCTCTGGCCAATGTAACCACGGCCGACCAACCTGGTTTCAGGTGAGCATGAGTGATTTGGACAAGATGTTTATGCGGGGGAAATAGGCTCGTCGTCATTCTGGCCGCGGCCGGAATCTAGACAAGGTTGAGACTAGAGTGGATATTTTATACTGTGAAATGATTCAGCTTTTAGCTATTTCCTAGCTAAAAACCCCTTTACCCACCGCCATACCAAGCTATCCGGTACTTCAATCCCATCCACAATATAAGTCAGCGCTTTGCTATTGTTGACGGAGATATTCAGGCCAGATCTCGCATCAGCCGTACCGCAGAATAAAATTTGGTCGCCCACACGTAAGCCAGTAGCAATTGGCGGTACTAGCATTGGTACGTTGTCACGCAACAGCAGTAGCGGTACTAGATTCAGTGCTTTGCTGCGGTCAGCCGGGTCTTGTGTCAGGTTGTGCAGCGATACTGAAATACCATTTTTAAGCAATTCTACAATCGCTGGCGTGGTGCTTTCATTAATGCTAATCGCCCAGCGCTCGGGCACGGTTTCGCCAACTACGGCAACCAGTTCACTGATTAAATGATTTGCCCAGCTATTGCTCTGCGTGCGCACCATAGTGAGAAACTGTGCCAACAGTGGCGCAATCATGTGTGCCAAACATTCATGCGCAATAATTTCAGTTGGCTGCATGGTGATGTCGGCATTGAACTGTTTGAATAAGGTATCGTTATGGCGTCGGTTTTTGCGTATCACCACAAACAGTTTTGGGTTTAGCTCGTATGCTGTCATCACAATAGACAGATTATTAATATCGTTATCGGTACCCGCCACGATGCCAACCGCATTAGTAATATCAGCTTCCAGTAGCGTGTGTGCCTCAGTGCCGCTGCCCACAATGCAGTGGTCACAGCCAGTGAGTTCCGGTGTGGCTTCTACAATGGTGGTGGTGATGTTTTCGCGCTCTAGGTTTTCGACTACAGATTTGCCAAAGCGCCCATAACCACACACGACCCAGCGTCCACGCGGTGGGTTTTCAGGTGGCGGTAGTGTGTCGCCCGGCACATCGGTGAGCCACTCATGCAAAATATATGTGCCGATGGCATGCACGCGCATGGCCAGCTGCTCACCAAACAAGGTGTAAGGGTTGATAATATGATCGGTGCCAAATGAGGCCATATTGGCCGCAATGTCGTCGCGCTCGGCACGCGCTAACACTGGCAGCTCAGGATTCATCAGCTTGACTGCCACCGCAACGGCAAGATTCACTTCGTCATTATCTGTGAGCGTCACTACACCGCTGCAAAACGGATGGTGAACACCAGCGCGAATAAGATTTTCTGGCAGTTTTGCGTCCGCACACAAATGCGGTATCACACTACGCGTTTCGGCTAAATCTAACTCATTTAAACGCTCTTGCTGTGATTCAATTACCACCACGCGCATGCCTTTTTCATCCAGCGTTTTGGCTAATACACTGGCAGATTCGCCATAGCTACACAGTATGTAAAACGGTTCTTTTAGATTTTGAACCGAGCGCGCAAAACGTTCAGTGGTAATGGCCTGCCGTAAGGCGTTGTCTTGTAACAAAGTAATGATTTTACCGATGGCATAAAACCATGGAATCACTGTTAAATAAATCGAGAAAGTAAGCCACAGACGCTGTGCTTGGCTGTATGCGTAGGGAATCTCACCAAAGCCGATGGTAGTGGCGGTGTAGCTGATGAGGTAGAACGCTTCAAAAATACTCAAGCGCCAAGGCTGACCATTGTCGTCTACCCCCGGCATGAGTGATAAGCCCAAGATGGCTATCGAAAAACATACGATAATCAGGATGAGCGGCCGCCTTAAGCGGCGCAAGATTAGAAATAGAATGCTATTCATATTCGGATCAAGTGTAGATGAACGCGGTCATTCATCTGCCGGCTTGATTATCGACGCTGGCCGATGGTTTCTGAGATTAGCAAGATGACAGAAACAAAGTTAGCCATGAGGGCGCCACCTGAAAGTGACACGATATATACCGTTAAACTGGCATCATCCATTTTTCCGCTTAGTGCAGCCCATAAAATTGCCGCAGCAATCAGCTGAATATCGGCAGCCAAACTGGTAGAAAGCAAAATCGCGCCTACATGGGTGCGGTCACCAAACTTCAATACCGTAGCCACTAAGCTGACGATAATGGCTGCATACAGTTCGTAAACATGATGGTGATGTGGGTTATCGATGTCACCTAGAAAAAAACCAAAGTTTAGTGTCATCGCCAACACGATAAAAAAACCAAAAATCACTTTTTCTAAGTTCATGGATAAGCTCGCTAGTAGATGTGTTAAATAGATTGGATAATAGATAGGTTAAATGACAGCAATTTCATAAACCCCAAGTTATGGCTATTATAGAGGCAAATATTGCCGCCACAAAATTAAACAAATAAGCTTAATCAATGCACAACACTCAATTACCCCCAGCCATTTTTTTAATGGGTCCAACTGCCAGCGGAAAAACTGGCGCTGCGGTCGCGCTCTATGCAGACTTGCCGGTTGAACTGATTAGCGTAGATTCAGCGCTTGTGTATCGCGATATGAATATTGGCACTGCCAAGCCGGATAAAGCCACATTAGAAACAGCGCCACATTATTTGATTGATATTATTGCCCCCAATGAAGTGTATTCGGCGGCGAATTTTAGAACAGATGCTTTGCGCTTAATGGCAGATATTACTGCGCGTGGCAAGATACCTTTGCTGGTGGGCGGCACGATGTTGTATTTCAAAGCCTTGCAGGAAGGGTTAAGTAATCTGCCCGAAGCTGACCAGAATGTTCGCGATGCAATCGAGCAAGAAGCTGCGCGTCTAGGTTGGCCAGCCATGCATGCCAAGCTGGCTGAAATAGACCCAGCAACGGCAGCCAGACTAAAACCCAGTGATGTACAAAGAATTGAGCGTGCGCTGGAGGTGTATCAAATCAGTGGACAAACCATGACTGCTTTGCATGCTGCGTCAGCGGGTGAAAAACTACCTTATCGATTATTGAAAATTGCACTGGTGCCGAGTGAACGCAAAGTGCTGCATGAGCGCATCGCTTTGCGTTTTGACCAAATGCTGGCGGATGGTTTTGTAGACGAGGTGAAAACCTTGATGGCCAAATATCCTGCACTAAGCGCAGACAGTACATCTATGCGCTGTGTTGGTTACCGGCAAGCCTTGGAGTATCTGGCAGGTCAGTATGATAAAAACGAATTGCGTGACCGCGGTATATTTGCCACGCGGCAGTTGGCTAAGCGCCAGCTCACTTGGTTGCGCAGTATGGATGATATTGTAGAGATGGATTGTTTAAATCCGCAGCTGAACACATTAGTATCAGACGAAATTACGCAGTTTATCAGTGAGCGAACTGTTACTTGTTAAACGCTATGAACCCAGTCATCCCCGCGCAGGCGGGAATGACCATTATTACGTTTATTATTTTACAAAGTGTTGTTTGATGCGCTGCGCTGCTTCCATGCATTCGTCATAGGATGCTACAAGCGCCATGCGAATAAAGTTTTGACCCGGATTCATACCGTGTGCCTCACGCGCCAATAGGCTGCCCGGCAGCACCGTAATGTTTAAGTCACGATATAGCGTCACTGCAAATTCAGTGTCAGACATATTTTTATTTTTAATTCTAGACCATAAGTAAAACGCTGCGTCTGGCATTTCTACTTCTAGCACGCTGCTTAAAATTGGCGTCACATCCTTAAATTTAGCCGCATATAGCCTGCGGTTTTCTATCACATGCGCTTCGTCATTCCAAGCGGCAATAGAAGCTGATTGCACCGCTGGATTCATCGCGCAACCGTGATACGTGCGATAGAGCGTGAATTTTTCAATAATCGCCTCATCGCCCGCCACAAAGCCAGAGCGCATGCCCGGTACATTGGAGCGTTTAGAAAGCGAGCTGAACGCAATCAGGTTTTTATAACTTCTGCCTAATTTGTGCGCTGCTTGCAATGCGCCTAATGGTTTGTCGGATTCATCAAAATAGATTTCTGAGTAACATTCATCCGCAGCAATCATAAAGCCATATTGGTCTGAATAATCAAACAGGGTTTGCCATTGCGCCAAACTCATGACCTTGCCCGAAGGGTTGCCAGGGCTACAAACATATACCAGCTGCGTGCGTTTGAGCACATCTTCAGGCACAGTGCCCAGATCCATCACATGGTCGTTTTCTGGCAGGGTGTTGATAAAGTAAGGCTGCGCGCCAGCCAAAAAAGCCGCACCTTCGTAAATCTGGTAAAACGGGTTAGGCGAAATCACGACCGGATTGGGTTTGCTGCTATCGATGACAGCTTGCGCAAAGGCAAACAGCGCCTCGCGACTGCCATTCACAGGAAGGATGGCTTGTTCTGCGTTGAGCGCAGGAATGTCATAACGGCGTGAAATCCATTGAGAAATTGCCTCGCGCAACTCAATTGCACCGATAGTCGTGGGATAATTGGCAAGGCCACCTAAATTGTCACTGAGCGCATTTTTGATGAGTTTTGGTGTCTCATGCTTGGGTTCGCCTATGGATAGGTTAATCGCTTTAAAAGCAGGGTTTGGAGTAATGCCTTTGAACAAATCGCGTAAGCGTTGAAAAGGGTAGGGCTGCAGTAAATTTAAATTTGGATTCATAGGCAACATTATAATGAGCAACAGCGATAATAAAAACTATTTTGCGGTATTCGGCCTGCTATTTGGCGCCTTTTGCTGGGGTGTGATTTGGTATCCTTACCGCATTATGAATGATGCTGGGGTGTCGGGAATTGTCTCCAGTTTTTACACTTATATTATTGCCAGCACGATTGCCGGCGTTTTTTTTGCGCGTTATTGGCGCAATGTATTCAATGTGCCTTTGAGCATTATTTGGCTAAGCCTGATTGCCGGCTGGACTAACCTGAGTTATGTGCTGGCGATTATTGACGGTGAAGTGATGCGGGTGATGCTATTGTTTTATTTGTCACCGCTTTGGACGTTAATTTTCGCGCATTTTATGCTGGGCGAAAAAACGCAACTTTCCGGCATACTGGCTATTTTTGCGTCATTGCTCGGGGCTTATATTATGTTGTACGACCCCGCACTTAGCAGCATACCTTTGCCGGCAAACAAAGCCGAATGGCTAGCGCTCTCGTCTGGCATTGGATTCTCACTGACCAACGTGATTACGCGTAAATCCACACATTTAAGCCTGCGTGCCAAGTCGTTTGCGATCGGGATGGGGGTGATTATTATGTGCCTGATTGCAATACCGATAACGCAGGTACGGTTAACTTCACCAATGGATTTTAGTTTAACGCACTGGTTGGTGATGACGCTGATCGCAATCATGCTGATTGCAGCGACATTGTTAGTGCAATATGGCGTAACCAAAATAGAAGCCACGCGTGCTTCGGTGTTATTTTTGTTCGAGCTAGTGGTTGCGGCGATTGCATCTTATTACCTTGCCAATGAACATATGTCATTCCATGAATGGATAGGCGGCATGCTGATTGTGCTGGCAGCGATTTTTGCGGCATTGAACAATAAACAGCAAGTGTAATAAACATTATTGTTAATAATTTTATGTGGTTAATGATTTTGCGTGGTTAATGATTTTACTTAGCATTCATTCATGAACTGCCATAGCGAGTTTGGAAATTAACAGCGCATAATGCAGTCATAGCAATACGACATACGTCGAATTAAACAACTTTAGGAGATTATTATGTGGACAACACCAGCAGCTACTGAAATGCGTTTTGGTTTCGAAGTAACAATGTACGTAATGAACAAATAATTAGTTTTTACTAATTAACAAAAAACCCGATAAAGAAATTTATCGGGTTTTTTGCTTTTGGCCTGCCATTTTTTGTGAATCTTACAGTCAATTCTCATTTACAAATCAACAAATTCGATTAATACTAACTCGTGTTACATTTTATTAACATATTTGTGTATCACAATTTAAAAATCAAAAACTGCACATGACTTGCAAGCTATTTGCGCCAAGTTTTTAATTTAGCTGCAACACATTGCCTAAAGCTTAAAAAGCATAGAAAGGGAGTTATGAGTCTGTTGAATTTATTTTGGCTGTTTTTTGCACCTACCAAAGGCTGGCGTCATTTAACCCAAGCCAACTATTCCATGCATAGATTGTATTTGCTGCATGTAATCCCGCTGTCACTGATTCCACCATTGTTTATTTATTACGGTGATTTTCACTTTGCTGCGAGTTTGTTCCCGGTATTGTCTAGCAGCAAGTTACTGTTAGTAGCGATTATTCTATTTATAGTTGAGTTGGTGGCAGTGCCAGTGATGGCCTTGCTTTTGCGTCAACTGGCTGAAATCGCGGAATCGCATCCGAGCTTCCATGAAGCGTTTACGCTGGCGGCCGTTGCACCAACGCCGTTATGGCTGATGCCGATTATGTTTTTGATTCCAGATATCTCGATTAACCTATTAGCGCTGACATTAGCGTTAATGGCTACCGTTGGCTTTATTTATTACGGCATTCCAGCAGTCTTCCGCATTAAAGAGCGCGGTCACGCCATGCTGCTATTTGGTGCTGTGTTAACTGCGGGTGTGATTGCCTGGGTGTTTTTGATGGTGGCGACACTGGTGATATTGGGTAGTGTACAAAACCTGCAGATATAAGCTTAGCGCTTAATCAAAAGGCCTGATAGTTCATCAGGCCTTTTTTGTATCTAGCGGCTGGCCTCTGCGGCAAATCGTATTTTAAGCGACAGGTCATTACGCGAATCTGCATTCGCTAAGGCGTTGTCTTCGTCAATTTTACCTTCACTAAATAGCTTGAATAGTGATTGGTCAAAAGTATGCATGCCGATGTCAGTATTTTCACTCATGATGTCTTTGATTTCGGACATTTT
This sequence comes from Methylotenera sp. 24-45-7, assembly GCA_002281815.1. Classification (GTDB taxonomy): domain Bacteria; phylum Pseudomonadota; class Gammaproteobacteria; order Burkholderiales; family Methylophilaceae; genus Methylotenera. The sequence goes on along the minus strand of NCHI01000025.1, from coordinate 8,664 downwards.
CTGTTTTTGAATCAGTTCCGATACATAAGGTGTATTAATCATAATTTCAGTGGCAGCAACGCGCTTGCTTTTTTTGCCGGGTATCAAACGCTGCGAAATAATGCCTACCATATTCATCGACATACCGAGTAACAAGCCAGCACGACCTTCCTCAGGAAAGAACGAAATCACGCGTTCCAGTGCCTGATTGGCATTGTTGGCGTGCAGGGTGGCCAAACATAAATGCCCAGTTTCTGCATAGGCTAGCGCATTTTTCATGCCGTCCATGTCGCGTACTTCGCCAATCAAAATCACATCTGGGGCTTGTCGCATGGCATTTTTTAAGCCATTTTCAAACGATAAAGTATCAATGCCGATTTCACGTTGGTCTACCACAGATTTTTTATGCGGATGCACAAACTCGATGGGGTCTTCTAGGGTCAGGATATGTCCACTCATCGTGCCATTGCGATAATCGATCATTGAGGCGAGGGTGGTGCTTTTACCAGAGCCAGTCGCACCAACCACCAATAATAGGCCGCGTTTACGGTTAATAAGATCTTTCAGTATGTCAGGCAGACCCAGAGTTTCAAGGCTGGGAATGTCTGTTTTGATATGGCGAATCACCATGCCGACTTCACCACGCTGCCTGAACACATTAATACGGAAACGGCCAATGTCGTTTTTACTGATGGCGAAGTTGCATTCCAGCGTGCTTTCAAATTCTTTGATTTGTTCAGCGCTCATCAAAGCATAGGCGATATCTTTAATCATGCCGGGTCCCATGATTTGGTTGTTGATTGGCAAGGTATCGCCTTCAATTTCAATATGAATGCTAGCGCCGGTGCTAAAAAACAAATCAGAGCCACCTTTATCCAGCATGAATTTTAAAACCGGTGAAATATCAATTGCTGCCATATTGTTTCCAAACACTTTCGCTAAATTTATTATTGTTGCTGTCAGCAACTATGCCATATTTAGCAGTACTTTATCACAGTGTTATAAACAATTTTGATTAGAATCAATGCAATATTCAGCCCAAATTTTTTGATAAATGCGCTCAAGGGCTACGCTAAATTGCTGCGTATCAAACAGTGGGGAAGTCGTTTTCTCTTTGATTAACTTCTGCTTCATACTGCTAAGCAGTGCCGGATTTTGCGCGAGATGCAATGCTTTGTTTTCGTAATCCTCTATAGAGTACGTGATAAGCTCAGTTAGCCCTGCTGCCGTGAGCAGGCTACCCGCCACGCGAGATGCAAAAGTATCACCCGCGCAGGTCAATAGCGGCACACCCATCCACAGGGCATCGCTGCAAGTGGTGTGGGCATTGTAAGGCGCGGTGTCTAAAAACAAGTCTGCATGGGCGTGCCGCGCCAAATGATCAGCAATGGCCACACGCGGTGCGAAGATGATGCGTTCAGCGTCAATGCCGTGCTGTAGTGCCTGCGCCAGTAGGTTTTGCTTAGCCCAGCGGTTACATTCCAGTAGCCATAGCACACTGTTTGGCGTGGCTTTGAGGATACGCATCCAGCTGTTGAAAAAATCAGCGCTGATTTTAAAGGTTTGGTTAAAGCAGCAAAACACAAATGCATGTTCCGGCAGGCCACAATCGGCGCGTGTAGGCGTTTTAGCCAGCGGACGTTTACGGTCGTTGGGCTGATAGCAATTAGGTAAGCATAATAATTTTTCTGCATAATGCCTAGCGCTAATTTCTGGTGTAATAAATTCATCAGTCAGCAGATAATCAAAAATTGGCTTGCCATTGAGTGCCCCCATCGTGCCGGGAAAGCCTAGCCAGCTGATGCTAATAGGCGCCGGGCGCAGCGCAGCAATTCCGCTGCGGCTGGTTTGGGTAAAGCCGGTGAGATCTACCAAGATATCGATACCCAAGGCATTGATTTTTTTAGCAGCGTCTATTTCGGATAACAAACGGATGTCATGAAACTGGTCAAAGGCTTTTTCCAGACGTTTACGTGCATCGCTTTTGTCATTCACGCCATAAGAAAAACCGATAATTTCAAACTGCGAGCGGTCATGCAGCTCTATTAATTCGCTGATTAAAAACGCCAGTGGATGTAATCTGAAATCGGCAGACATATAGCCAACGCGAATTTTTTTAGGCTTAGCTGTGTAGCTGAAATTAGCTGTTTTGGCATGCTCAAATAGCGCAGCATAACGGTTGCGCACCCAGTTGTCTGCGCATTGTTTTTGCTCTGCGGCTGTTGTGCCTGACATGGATAAAAATGCAAATGGCGAAATTTGCGCTTGCGGCACGCTATGCACGTAATCACGAATTTCTGCAATTTCATGATCTAGCCCATCCCAATCGCAGATGTGCTGTTTTTGATGAATCAGATGTGCCTTGGCATGGTAGAGCTGCGGATTGAGCAGCAGCGCTTTTTGATAGCTGGCAATTGCTAAATCCAGCTGGCCTGACTCACGTTGCACGTTGCCTAAGTTGTTATAGGCATCGGCATCATTCGGGTTAAGCGCTATGGATTGTGCGTAGTGCGTTGCTGCTTGCACTGTTTTGCCAAGCTCGCGCTGTGCATTGCCTAAGTTGTAATAAATAGAGGCATCACGCGTATTAAATTGCAGTGCCTCTGCAAAACAGGCCTCAGCCTGTACAAAATTACCAGCTGCATGCGCTTGATTGCCCAGTGAAACCAAACAGTGCAGCAGCGCATCACGCACATCGTCGTGCCTGGGGCGCATGCGCAAAATGCGCCGATAATAACCAGCTGCCTCTTCAAAGCGCTCTGCCATAAGCAATGTATTGGCTAGATTGATTTGAATATCTAAGTCTCTAGGGCTGAGTAATACCGCCTGCTGAAAGCTTTTGATGGCGGCATCGGCTTGGCCGTTTTCACGCAAAGCTAAGGCGTAATGATTTAAGTAATCCGCATGTTTAGGGCTAGTCGCCAGCGCCTGCGAAATCGCCGCAACTGCCTGCGCATTGCGTCCGGTTTGGTAATACACCAAGCCCAGCATATGCAGCGTATCTGCATGTTTGGGGTTGCTTGCTAATAGCTGTTGATATAGAGCTTCGGCCTGCGACAGCTCACCAGCGCGATGATGTTGAACAGCTTTTAAATAGAGCGTTTGTGACATGCGGCAATTTTAACCTGAAATTAAGCCCTAGCTCGCGCTGCGTATCATTTTGGCTAAGCGTTTTAAACTCATGTGTTTAAATTGAAAACGATTTGGGTTAAGTAAACCAGCCATCATATTATTTATCGGTAGGGTTTCATTGCAAATCATGCAGGCAATCATTTCTGCACATAACGGTGCGGTGGTAAAGCCTTTGCTGCCGTGTGCAATATTCATGTATAGACCGTTAATCCAAGGCAAGCTGTTAACGTCTGCGCTAGCGCGAGGCGGATTTGCTTTGAGTTTTTCTGTATCAATAAGTTGCCCGGCAAGCGGCCAATAGTCGCTTGCGGTACAGCGTAATGAGGCGCGGCCGCCTTGAATATTGCCCTGCAATTCTGCATAAAGCGTGGGTGAAATATGTTTAAGTTTATCTAGATTAGATTGATGGTCGTGTGCATCAAGCAGCAAATCACATTGCCTGTTAGTGCTAGCAGGCAGATTGGCAAAACTTGCACCTAGGCAATGCATCGTGTCGTAACTGGCTGGGCTTAAGTAGCCATCGCCGCATACAACGGTGTTGAGTTGTTGGCTATAGCCTGATGCTTTAAGCAGGCTTACTTGTCCACGCACGGCTTGCGTGTTTAAGGGCAGTTCGGGGTGGAGCTGGCTGGCATCATTTGCATTGGCAATCACTACAATGTCTGATTCTAAAACTGTAGTGCCGGTATTGATTTCAAAATGATGGTTTACTTTTAATAGGCTAAGCGCTTGCGTTGCAGTGCTTACGCTGATGTTTTCGTGTTGGGTCAGGCGTTTACATAGTTGCTGTGGCTTTAGCCAACCTGCACTAGCAAAATAAAGTGCATCATGCACGATGTCTAAGTTGGCAGTTGCGCTGGCTTGTGCTGGCGTGAAGTATTGCACAATTTCTGAGGCGTAATTTTGTGTGGCAACGTGTTGAATGCGGCTCAGTTCTTTTTGATTAAAACCCAGTTGTAGCATGCCGCATTGCTTAAAATCAACCGCTGGTAAATTAAGCGATTGATATAATTTCAGGCTAAATAAATACGCAGCTAATGCAAATTCACTGCCTGCGTCATTGCCGCTTAGTCGCGGATAAAGCATGGCAAGCGGGTTACCTGAAGCCTCACTGGCAATGGCTGCATTCCGTTCCAGCAGGCTTACTTTTATGCCTCGTTGTGCCAAAGCATAGGCAGTGCTGCAACCAGCAATGCCGCCGCCAATCACGATAGCGGTTTTAGCTGTCAAGACTGCGCCCCTAAAAAGCCACCATGTATCATTTCACGTTTTTTGCCAAAACCGGGTTTTTTGAGCACGTTAAATCCAGCATCTTTTAAGCCGCGTCGCACTATGCCCGCACTGGTGAAAGTAGCAAAGCTGGTGTTGGCATGTGATAAACGTGCCATTTCTGCAAATAAAGCAGCCTGCCACATATCGGGGTTTTTAGAAGGCGCAAAGCCGTCTAAAAACCAGGCATCGGCTTTGGTGTGCATGTTGTGCAGTACGCTCACGGCATCACCAATATGCAGTTGAAGTTGGATGCGCTGCTTAAACAGTGTGCAAGCACCGTGCGCTAGCAAGCTTGCATAGTTTGAGAGCAATGCATCGCTTAGCGGCTGTAATGTCGGCCAGTGCAGCAGGGCTTGCTGCATATCTGAGCTAGTTAGTGGAAATTTTTCTAAGCTAATGAAAGTCAGTTTGGCGTCAGCTGGCGCATGCTCAAGCCAATGTTTTGCAGCACATAAAAAGTTTAAACCAGTGCCGAAACCGGTTTCAATAATCGAAAATGTATTTTCTTCTAGTGTTTGCCAGCGATTAACTAGGTCATTGCCTGCAATAAACACATATTCGGTTTCCAGTAAGCCATTGTCACTTGAAAAATAGACATCATCAAATGCGCTTGAGTAGGGCAAGCCATCGCGCCATTTGATCGTTGCTGTTGTTATGTTAGCCATGCCGCATCATAAAGCATCAATACCCATCGCATAAAGGGCAATGTATCAGCGTTTATCTAACAGTCGCTCGGCGATTATCCGGTTTTGCCAGCAATAAATGCACATCGCCCAACGCGCGCTCTTCAAAGCCGCCTTCGCAATAGCATAAATAGAATTCCCACATCTTAATGAACTCTTCTGAATAGCCCAGCTTGCGCACTTGATCGATTTTGGCAAAAAAATTTTCGCGCCACATGCGCAGTGTGGTGGCGTAATGTGGGCCTATATCTTCGAGGTCATACAAACGCAGGTCAGTTTTATTGGTTACGCTATTGAGCATGGCGGTATTGGATGGAATGCACGAGCCCGGAAAAATATAGCGCTGAATAAAATCGACTGATTTTTTGGCGCTTTCGTAACGCTGGTCGGCGATGGTGATGGCTTGAATCAATGCCAAACCTGTAGGTTTGAGCAGGGCACTTACTTTGGCAAAATAGGTGTCATAGAACTGGTAGCCCACGGCTTCTATCATTTCTATAGAAACCAGCTTGTCATACTGACCTTGCAGATGACGGTAATCGTCCAACAACAAGGTGATTTTGTCATTTAGGCCTGCGGCTTCAACACGATGTTTTGCCAACTGGTATTGCTGCTGCGAGATGGTGGTAGTGGTGACTTTGCAACCGTAATGTGTCGCTGCATAAATCGCAAAACCACCCCAGCCGGTGCCGATTTCCAGCACATGGTCTGTTGGCTGCAAGTCTAATTTGTCGCAAATGGTTTTGAGTTTGAGTTCAGATGCAGACTGTAATGTAGGCGTGCTGGCGTTAAAAATAGCACTGGAATACATCATGGTCGGGTCTAAAAACAGCTCAAATAAATTGTTACCCAAATCATAGTGCGCAGCAATATTCTTGCGGCTGCCTTCTGTGGTGTTGCTGTTGAGCCAGTGCAGCACGCGCATAATCGGTTTGGTAAGCCATTGGTAGCCACCTTCGAGATTGTCCATCACCGACTGATTAATACACATCAGGCGAATCACATCGGTCAGATTATCGGTACTCCAATAACCCAGCATATAAGCCTCACCGGCACCTATGCTGCCGCCAAACGCAATTTCGCCATAAAAACGTGCATCGTGTACTTGAATAGTAGCGTTGATAACGGCCTCTGCCGCATCTTGGCCAAAATTATGCACTTCATCACCGTCTTTTAACTTGAGACTGCCGCTTGTGAGATGTTGTAAATGGCTCAAAATTTGAGATTTGGCAAAACCCGCTACCCATTTGGCACGGTTTTTCTTTTTCAGGCTGCTAGTCAGGGTTTCTTGTTGCGACATGGAAATTGACATGGTTATTTCTTTGTTAAGTTGGGGTTTGAGTAAAACGGCACGCGTTTAAGCCATAGTATTAGCGCGTTCCAGTAGATGGCGGCTATTACTTTCATGGTCATGAACGGATAGCTTAGCAATAGCCAATTGAGTTTAGATTCAGTGATTGCTTGGCGTTGCAGCGTCAGCACCGCATTAAACATGGCTTGGTTGTGCTGCATATTCTGCATGCGTATCAATATCTGACTATCTTCAAGTTTGAATGACCAATCATAGTCAATATCCATAGGCATAAACGGTGATACATGAAAGCTTTTGCCGAATTGAAAACTGGCGCTATTTCCATTGTGCTCACTTGCATTTTCAAAATCATGCACGTAAATAAAATCTTCATTCCAGGGTGTGTTGGTAATGTGGCTCACCATGGCCTGCAATGCATTCCCTTGCGCATTAAAGCAATAATAGAAAGTGACCGGATTAAAGCAGTGCCCAAAATAGCGCATATTGGTGAGCATGCAGATTGCACCTTCCGGACGTTTGCCAGTGGCATTATGCACAGCATCAGCAATGGCTTGTTTGAGTGGTATTTCAGCACTGCCATAATAATCAGCGCGTTTAAACCAAGCCAGATTTTTGCGCTGATATGACCAAAGTTTGTAGTTTTTGAAAAGTGTAGGCAACTCATCCAAGTTCAAAAACATCATAAACACTTGATAGCGAAAGCCATGCGGTTTTGGTTTAAACCGTTGGTGTGACACCCAGCCGCTATAGATTGCGCTAGTGGTATTAGGGGTTGTCATGACAATAGCGTGCAAAATGTTTCAGTGCTTCTAGTGCGCTTACTACACCGTCTTCATGGAAACCATTGCGCCAGTAGGCACCAGCAAACCCGGTGCGATTAACACCGCTGATTTCAGCGTGTCTGGCTTGTGCTGCGGCACCTGCCAGGGTGTAAATCGGATGCATATAATGAATGCGCTTAATCACTTTAGCAGGGTTGATGTTGTTGGTGTGATTCAAGGTCACCAGTAAGGGCTCCTTGGATTCAAGGTTTTGCAGAATATTCATGTTGTAAGTCACTGCCACGCGATCTGGCGCTGGGTTAGTCACATGGTAATTCCAAGCTGCCCATGCTAATTTTCGTTTCGGCATTAGGCTACTATCATGATGCAAGAAAATTGTGTTGGGCTGATAGGGAATAGCGCCCAGCACTTCTGCTTCGGCAGCGGACGCATCTTCCAGCATGCTCAAGGCTTGGTCGCTATGACAGGCAAAGAACACATAATCAAACTTTTCTTCTTCACCAAATTTTGGTTTTACGCGCACTGATTTTTTTAATCTACGCACACTGGCGACAGGCGTATTGAGGCGTATTTTGTCTTTAAAATCTGCAGTTAATGCTGCTACATAACTGGCGGAACCACCCTTGATGGTGCGCCATTGTGGGCGATTGTTCACACTGAGCATGCCATGGTGGTGAAAGAAGCGCACAAAAAATCGTGCCGGAAAATCCAACATTTGCTTGGCGTCGGTTGACCAAATGGCAGAACCCATAGGCACAATGTAGTAATCGATAAACTGTTGGCTATAGCCGCCTTGCGCTAAATAATCGCCCAGTTTAATTTCATTGCCGTCTTGCAGTAAGGCGAGTGAATTTTTATTAAAGCGCAAAATGTCACGAATCATGCGATGAAACTTAGGCTTAAATAGATTACTGCGCTGCGCGAACAGGCTGTTGAGGGTAGTGCCGTTATACTCCAAGCCAGTATCTTCGCAACGCACACTAAAGCTCATGCTGCTGTCTTGCCACTGTACTTTCAGCGCGTCGAGCATGGCGATAAAGTTAGGGTAGGTGCGATCATTAAATACAATAAAGCCAGTATCCACCACCATGTCTTTGCCTTCATGTTGAATATGATGGGTATGGGTGTGGCCGCCAATATGCGATTCTGATTCAAACACCGTAATGTCGTGGTCTTGGTGCAAATGGTAGGCAAGGGTATTGCCCGCAATGCCGCTACCGATAATGGCAATTTTCAATCTGAATAACCTTTTTGAATGTGCGATGGATTTTGTTTAAGGCGCTGATTTGATTTTTTTAGATTCACGTATTGCAATAGGCACACTGCGTAAATCCCAAATCAAACCTAGCATGGCTAATACTTTTAAGCCGTAGTAAGTGAGGTCGATTTCCCACCAGTAAAAGCCTTGCCTTGCTGAACCCGGGTAGTGGTGGTGGTTGTTGTGCCAGCCTTCGCCTAGTGTGGCTAATGCGATCCAGAAGTTATTGCGGCTTTGGTCGGTAGA
>NCHI01000181.1 GCA_002281815.1 Methylotenera sp. 24-45-7 | reverse complement strand
GTTTATATGGATATCACTATCAATGTCGAAATCAATGCCAAAGCTGAGGCAATCAGACAATTATTAACTGAACAAGGCATCGATAAATTAAGTAAAGACCACCCTACTATATTTGCCAAGAAAATAGATGGAGCACTGCGTGAGGCGGGATTTGAAAGTCACTACTTCCATGATTTGAGTATGATTGAATCTAAAGTATTACAAAAAAATACAGTACAAAAGTCACTGACTGACTTACTCAGAAATGATGGTATGCCATCTGACATTTTGATACAGGTTGAAAAAGTATGGAGTAAGCATATGGATGCACTGTTAAAAGAAATTAATTTAATAATTGCAGAATCAGAAAAAAACAGACCTCATAACCCAATAGGAACAAAGACTCCACATCATAATCATATAGAAATTGAGACCCCACATCATATTAAAAAACTTGCTGGGCTAGCTAACGGACTGAAGTATGCTGCGATAGGTATAGCCCCGCCAGGTATCGATATTGCCTTCTACTATAACGAGGCTGAGCAGGTATTAAATAAGGCGCAGCAAGATTTAAACAAACAACGATTGAGTCCTGAGCAGTTTCAAATAATCAGCAAAACCACCGAGAATACATTTATGTTGGCAGTAGGTGCCTCAGTTATTCCCGACCCAAGTGGCATATCTTCTGACGCAGCTGTGCACTACGGGAATAAGCGCGCAATGGAAGAGTTACTTACTGCTGGCCTAACAAAAACACAGGCAGAAAATTACCAAATTGGCAGTTTTATTCAGGTTATCGAAAATGCAGCAGACACTGTTTCTAAGGCACAATCGAATAAAAACGACATAGCGCAATTAAAAAATGCGAACAACGGAATACCTCTCAGCGTCGCTTTAGATTACTCTGCATCTCAATTAGCATCTTTTGGAAAGATGTCTGAAACCCTTGATGGCAATGCCCTAAAGCTTGAAGTAGAACGTCATCCTGACTTTGAAAAGTTAGCACACTTAGCTAGTAATGATTTATCTTTACTAAGCAAATTAGTGAACGCTGGCATTGACCCTGAGATCAGGGTCAATGCTGCGCATGAAATAATCTTTTCTCCACAACAACTTATTGATAGCTATGAAAACCCTGCCACAAAAACCCAAGCAGAAGAAAACGTAATAGCGGACAACAATTCACCAAGTGTTAGCACGGTAGTAAAAACATTAGCCTCAAGTACTGTGGATATGGCTTTTGAAAAAGCAAGCCAATTTTCTGATCAGGTTAAAGCAGTGATTAGTGACCCGAAAATTATCAATGACATCATTACCCAGGAAATCAGAACCCAGCATTGCAAAGACTTGAAAGACAAGCTGGACAATGGCGGCAAACCAATTACTCAACACCAAATTGATCAATGTATAGCATTTGCTACAGGAGACATGGCAGAACTACAACGACTAAGCGACTTATCAACATCTAAGGAACGGTAATTTAGCTGCAAGGGTGGTAAAACCTCTGAATGCATCAGCATGTTGCATTCAGGGGCAGCTTTCTATTCATTCTCTTCTAAGTCTTCATCTTCATCAAAATCATCATCGTCGTCATATTCGTAGTCTTCATCGGCTAAATATGGCTCCGTGCTGAATTCAAATACCTCTTCAGCATCGTCTTTAATGTCTTCATGACGCATGGCTTCCAGCAGCTCTTTCATGTCGTCAGCTAATTCAATTTGCCACTCTACAAACTCGTTAGTAGCTGGATGAATTAAACCTAATTTAATGGCATGCAAAGCCTGACGGTTGAATTTGCTCACGGCATCGCGCAAGGTTTGCGTCATAGCGCGTATTGGCACAATACCGCGGTAGCCGTAGATGGGGTCGCCCACTAGAGGCGCTTTTAAAAACTGCATATGCACGCGAATTTGGTGGGTACGGCCAGTTTCCAGATTACAGCGCAAATAAGTTTGCACTGAAAA
>NCHI01000180.1 GCA_002281815.1 Methylotenera sp. 24-45-7 | reverse complement strand
GAGCGTAATATGGAAAACTTTACACCGCTAACATCCTTGCTTGGCGGCATGTTAATCGGACTATCCGTCACTATCATGATTTTGATAAATGGCAGAGTAGCCGGAATCAGCGGTATTTTAGGCAGCATTTCCAGTGCACACAAAGCCGATGTTCCGTGGCGAGTGGCATTTGTTACGGGTTTGGTGCTATCGCCATTTGTTTACCTGCTGTTTAGCCAGCCACCTGCAGTGAAGTTAGAAGCTTCAAACCTGCAAATTGTGATTGCTGGTTTATTGGTAGGTTTGGGCAGCCGGTTTGGTTCTGGCTGCACTAGCGGGCATGGCGTGTGTGGCATCGCCAGACTGTCACCACGTTCTATCGTTGCAACCCTAGTTTTTATCGGTGCGGGTATTGTGACGGTTTTTATCAGTCACCATTTAGGAAAATAACATGCTAAAAAAGACTATTTCAGCATTGATTGCAGGTGTTATTTTTGGTTTAGGGTTGATCATGTCCGGCATGACCGACCCGAAAAAAGTAATTGGCTTTCTTGATGTTACGGGCAATTGGGATCCGTCACTGATGTTTGTCATGATAGGTGCGATTGGCGTGAGTTACTTCGCGTTCAGTCACGCTAAAAAACGCACACACAGTTACATTAACGAAACAATACAGCTGCCTACATCACAGCAGATTGATACACCTTTAGTATTGGGTGCGATTGCTTTCGGTATAGGCTGGGGTTTGGTTGGGCTTTGTCCTGGTCCGGCTTTGGCGGTACTGACTTTTGGCGGCTACGAAGTGGTATTATTTGTGCTGGCGATGCTCACGGGAATGGAATTTCACCGGCTTTATAAAAATAAAATTTAGACAAAAATAACATCACAAAATTAACATTTTTGCATACAAGCACGACTGGCATGGCTTGGGCTAGCTATGTGTTTGCCCTTACGTGCTTACACTGATTTTTAGGTATTGGTTTAGGCTGTAAATTAGACGCTAACGTTTGAAATGACTAAATTTTTGAATAGTTGCATGCTGATAGTTTAGGCCTGCAAACAGCTCGAGGAGTATCACCATGAATGCTCGTTTAGTGACCTCAATCGATCAATATCGACCACTTGCTGCTGTTAAACAACTCAGTTATCAAGATGCGGATGAAGACCGCTTAATACTCACTGTCAACTACAACGGCATCATAGCTGAGTGCAATCGCGCCGGTGGCAAGATGCTGGGATGTTTGCCAACAGAACTCATCTGGCAGCCGCTCTCAAAGCTGCTGCCTAAGTTGCAGAACATCGCCTTAGTGCAAGGGCAAAATGTAAATCCATATTTGAATTTTTTGTCACGCGCGGGATATTTGTTCGACCTACAAACCTTACAAGGCGTGCACATGGCTTGCAGGGTGTTTTTCTGCGTCGTTGGCAGCATGGGACAGCATTTTTTGCGCGTGATTATTTGTCCGCAAGCCTCGCAAAATACAGCAGTTGCAGGTGAGCATTAAGTCAGTTTAAGCGCTGCATTTTGTGGAGCACAATCAGCCGCACTGGCGATTCTAGCCAAATCCAGCAAATTCGCGGCTCCGGTTTTGTGCATAATTTTCGATTTATGAATTTCTACAGTGCGGTGGCTAATGCCAAGCGCACGTGCAATTTCCTTATTGTGATAACCAGCGACCGCTAATGCCATCACTTCGCGTTCACGCTCAGTGAGCGCCGCTAATTTTGATTGTGCGTTTAAGTACTCGGCTTGCTGTGAAAACGCATGTAAGCTGTTTTGTAATGCCAGCTCTGCCTGACGACGACGATCATCAAAAACTGAGATTAGCATATAGGTTTTGTCTGATGTTTGGAGTGGTGACAGCTGCACACTGACATGCTGCGGCTTACCATGTTTTAATATAGTCGCTTGATAAGACTTACCAACCACATCTGCAGGTTCTCCAGGGGCTAGTAATTTTAGGTC
>NCHI01000179.1 GCA_002281815.1 Methylotenera sp. 24-45-7 | reverse complement strand
TTCTACACTCACGCTATCAATATTTGAGCCGGAGTCGGCAATACCTGAGGCAATTTTAGCCAGCATACCGGGCTGGTTAGCCACGGTCAGATTAAGATTGGTTTTAAATAAGCGTTCACTTTCTGGCTCCCACTCCACATCCAGCCATTTATCAGGGTCGAGCTTAAATTTACGCACACTTGGACAATCATGCGTATGAATCACCAAGCCTTTATCTTTATTAATAAACCCTAAAATCGGGTCACCCGGAATAGGACGGCAGCAAGGTGCAAACTGCACGGCCATACCCTCGGTACCGCGCACAGTAATAGTGTCTAAAGATTTAGCCGGTAGTTTGGTATGTTTTTCTAAATGCCCATCTGTCATGGCAATCAGTTGATGTGCCACCATCACATTTTGGCGCTTGCCGAGACCGATTTCTGTCAGGATTTCTGATTTTTCCTTCACGCCATAGTCACGTATCAGTTTTTGCCAGTTATCTTCGGATATATGTTTAGGGTCTACGTGCATTGCACGCAAGGCTTGATTCAGCAAGCGTTCACCGATTTGCGCAGCTTCTGAAGAGCGCTGTGATTTCAGAAAATGACGGATATGCGCACGGGCGCGGCCAGTGACTACATAATTTAACCAAGCCGGGTTAGGTTTAGCCAAAGAACCGGTGATGATTTCTACATGGTCACCGTTTTTAAGCTCGGTACGCAAAGGTGCTAACTCATGGTTGATACGCACCGCCACGCAACTGTTGCCAATATCCGAGTGCACAGCGTAAGCAAAATCTACTGCTGTGGCGCGCTTAGGCAAAGCCATGATGCTACCTTTGGGGGTAAACACATAAACCTCATCGGGGAACAGGTCAATTTTAAGATGTTCGAGAAAGTCCAATGAGTCTGCGCTTTCGCTTTGAATATCCAACAAGCGCTGCAACCATTGATGAGTTTGCTGTTGCAATACGGTAAGTTCTGCATCAGTAGATTTGTATATCCAGTGCGCAGCTACGCCTGCGTCGGCAATATTGTGCATTTCTGTGCTGCGAATCTGCACCTCAATCGGCGTGCCAAACGGGCCTAATAAAGTTGTGTGCAAAGACTGATAGCCGTTCGCTTTCGGAATCGCGATGTAATCTTTAAACTTGCTAGGAATTGGTTTATACAAAGAATGCAGGGCACCGAGTGCAAGATAGCATTGCGATAAGTCTTTCACCATCACCCTAAAACCATAAATGTCATAGACTTGCGAAAACGGTGTCGACTGACGCGTCATTTTTTTGTAGATGCTGTATAAATGCTTTTCGCGCCCGGTCACTTCGGCGTCTACATTAAACACTTTTAATTGGTGTTGAATCGACTCCAATACCTTGCTGATAACCTCTTTACGATTACCGCGCGCCGCCATCACTGCTTTAGAAATAGCGTTGAAGCGCATTGGATACAGATACTGAAAACTTAAGTCTTCAAGCGTTTGATAAATAGTGTTTAAGCCCAAACGGTTAGCGATTGGTGCGTAAATCTCCAGCGTTTCTCTAGCAATCAGTTTTTGCTTCTCTGGCCGCATCGCTTCCAAAGTCTGCATATTGTGCATGCGGTCAGCCAGCTTGACCAAAATCACCCGCACATCTTGCGACATTGCCAGTAGCATTTTGCGAAAATTTTCCGCCTGCGCTTCACTCGCACTTTGAAATTCAATTTTATCGAGCTTGGTCACACCATCTACCAACTCTGCCACTTGCTGACCAAACAGCTCTTTAATGTCCAGCGTAGTAATAGGCGTGTCTTCTACAACATCATGCAACAACGCCGCCAGTATAGTTGGCACATCCATATGCAAGTCTGCCAAGATGCAGGCAACGGAAACCGGGTGGGTGATGTAAGGCTCACCGGTTTTACGCACCACGCCATCATGGGCGTGGAAAGCGTAGCGGTAGCCTTGCCAGATTTGTTCGATGTCTTGAGGTTTTAGATACTGCTT
>NCHI01000178.1 GCA_002281815.1 Methylotenera sp. 24-45-7 | reverse complement strand
TAATAAACAAAATGGCAGTTACGTCCTGAAACAGCAGGCGGCGCCATTTTGGAAGTTGTGGCGCAAAACCAGTGATGACCTAAAAGTGCAGCCAGGGCAACGTGTATATTGTTTTTCATCGGTGTTTGCGCCGCCAGGTTTGGAAACAAAGCTAGTGCACCGCTGGGAACATTACAACCAAAAAACCGGCTGGCAAACCTTATCTAAGGCTGGATTTGAACTGGCTGGCGGTCGTTATGGCGGGTTTAGAGGCTACACCTACAAAACTGGTTTGGTTGAAGGTGACTGGCGGGTGAGCGTGGAAACTGAAAACGAAAAAACCATCGCGGTACATAAGTTTTCAGTGACGCACACGCAGACTGCGCCAGCCACTGTCATGCTGCTATATTAGTGCCCGTTGTCTGTGGGTGCTGGTGAGTGCGACATGAGTTTATCGATGTAGGCAATCGCTACTGCAGAAACCACAAATGTCATGTGAATGATGGTCTGCCAAATGAGCACTTTGTCAGTGAGATTTTCAGCATTGATAAAGGTTTTTAGCAAGTGAATCGATGAAATGCCGATGATTGCAGTCGCCAGTTTAACTTTGAGTAGGTTCGCGTTTACGTGTGAAAGCCAATCGGGTTCGTCCGGATGGCCTTGCAGATTCAAGCGCGAAACAAATGTTTCATAACCGCCCACAATCACCATAATCAGCAGATTAGAAATCATCACTACGTCAATCAAACCTAACACAATTAGCATAATGTCTGCTTCAACTAAAGTGTTTGCTTTTGAAACTAAGTGTACTAGTTCAACACCAAAGAAAAATACATACACGGCTTGCGCCACAATCAAGCCCAGATACAGCGGCAGTTGTAACCAGCGGCTGCCGAATAGAATGTTGGTCATGACATTGCTTTGTTTATAAGCAGTTTTTGTAATCTTGTTGTTTTGTTGCATTGGTTTAAAGCCTTTAAAGTGATAGTTGAAACAGGTTGTATTTTAGCAGTTTGAACGTGTAAGTTTAGTGAATTAATCGCCATTAAGTTTAAGAAATATGACTATCCAGCGTGAAGTGCGCGGTTTCATCAAGCGCCAGCAATTCTGTTAACACTGGCATGGTTTCAGCCAGTGTGTTTGGCAAAGTCCAAGGTGGGTTAATGATAAATAAACCACTGCCATGCATGCCAAAACCTTCTTCTGATGGCGCATGAATAGTTAAACTCACATGCAGCCAATCCGGCACATCTAATGCGTAAAGACTATCTAGCATTTCATCAGGTTCTTCGCGTTGCAAAATGGGGTACCACACAATATAAGTGCCGTTTGAAAAGCGTTTTAAACTATCTTTAATGCAAGTCACCACATGGTCGTAGTCTTGTTTATCTTCATACGGCGGGTCAATCAGCACCACAGCACGGCGCGGAGGCGGTGGCAGGCAGGCTTTAATGCCACTAAAGCCGTTTTGCATGTCTATTTTGACCTGCTTGCCTAAGCCCTGAAAATTTTCACACAGAATTTTATAGTCATTGGGATGCAGTTCAAACAAGCGCATTTTGTCATCCGCGCGCGCATAATGTTCTGCAATTGCGGGTGAGCCAGGGTAAGCCTTTGCGGTGCCGGTGGTGAGCGATTGAATCTGTGCCACGTAGTTGGCAAGTGACTCAGGCAGGTTTTTGGCTGCCAGCAGTTTATCGATGCCTTCAGTATGTTCTGCATTTTTTGTGGAATAGCCTTCACTCAGGCTATATAAACCGGCACCGGCATGGGTATCGATATACCAGTAAGGTTTGTCTTTTTGCGCGGTATAAGCGAGCACCAAACTTAACACATAATGTTTCAGTACATCGGCGTGGTTGCCGGCATGAAAGGCGTGACGGTAGCTAAGCATTTATTCAACAAAATTTATAAAAAGAAGCATTATAACTTTCATCTACTTGCAAGTTGTTTTATAAATGTTGGTAATGAATTTTTATCAAACAAATTACCGCAA
>NCHI01000177.1 GCA_002281815.1 Methylotenera sp. 24-45-7 | reverse complement strand
TTACGTAAAAAATAGTTACTTTTTAGTAATTGCTATTCACACTAAAAAAGTAAATTTTCAGTGATTCAAGTAATCAAAAAAATTGATGTTTATGAATTGAAACGTCAATTCAATCACACAGTTACGGATTGAGCATTGCGTGGATAAGCTTTAATAATAAAAGTTATCTATTAATCTTACTTAGCAGGACATGGCTAACAAAAAAAAGCCCTGTTTGCTTTCACAAACAGGGCGATATTTACAGCGCTAATAAAACACTGCTAGCTACAGCAATAGTAGCTTTTGTATTTAATTATAGTTTTGTGCTTAATGCAGCTTCCAATTTGTTTTGGTCAACTACAAAACCACGAATGCCTTCAGATAATTTCTCTGTTGCCATTGCATCTTCGTTCAACGCAAAACGGAACTCAGCTTCAGTTAATTTTGCTGGTGCTGGTGTTTTAGCGCCGCCATCAACTAACACGCGAGTTAATGTACCTTCAGTTGCTTCTAATTCTTGCAACAAGTTTGGAGCGATAGTCAAACGATCACAGCCAGCAAGCGCTGTTACTTCACCGATGTTACGGAATGAAGCACCCATCACCACTGTTTTGTAACCATGCTCTTTGTAGTATGCGTAGATTTTACGCACAGACAACACGCCTGGATCGGTTTCAGAAGTGTATGTTTCACCAGTTTTAGCTTTGTACCAGTCTAAGATACGGCCAACGAATGGAGAAATCAGGAATACGCCTGCTTCAGCACACGCACGCGCTTGACCGAAACCAAACAACAATGTCAGGTTACAGTTGATGCCTTCTTTTTCAAGAATTTCACCCGCTTTGATGCCTTCCCAAGTTGAAGCCAATTTAATCAACACACGGCTTTTATCTACACCAGCTTCTTCGTAGAGTTTGATGATTTTACGGCCTTTAGCCACCATCGCATCAATGTTAAATGACAAGCGCGCATCAACTTCAGTTGAAATACGGCCTGGCACTTCTTTAACGATTTCCATACCAATCAACACTGCTAATTTGTCAGCAGCATTGTCGATTTGTTGTTCTTTAGAACCACCTTGGGCTTTTGCATAAGCAATTGCTGCATCAATCAATGGTGCGTATTGTGGCAATTGGCTTGCTTTTAACAATAATGATGGGTTTGTTGTCGCGTCGTATGGTTTAACCGCTTTAATCGCTTCAACATCACCTGTATCTGCCACGATTGTGGTCATAGTTTTTAATTGCTCTAATAAAGTAGCCATTACATGCCTCCGATAAATTATTTGAATACATCAGTCTTACACAAAATCAAGTGCAAGATTATAACTTAAAAATTATGCACTGTCGTCACATCAAGACTGCACTTCCACTCTTCGCTCATGCAACACATGCAAATTGACTTTTCTTCTTTCTAGAGGCAGCCGAATTAAGAACTCAGCGCCTTTATCGGCGACATTTCTTACTGCAACGCTACCGCGGTGTTTTTTAACTGTAATATTCACGAAATAAAGCCCTAAGCCACAGCCATTAAAAGCCTGATATTCACCGTCTACACGACTAAAACGCTTAAATAATTTGGGGATGTTATTTTCTGGGATACCAGGCCCATGATCTATGATTTTCAGTTCTAAACTACACGCGTCAGAAATCAAAGATATTTTCACAGCAGAATTATCTGGAGAATAATTGACTGCATTCAACAACACATTTGAAACTGTTCTGAATAACAAACCAAAATCACCCCTCACCCATACATTATCCTCTGGGAAGTCTGCTTCTAAAGTGAGTTGTTTGGCATTAATCAAATCATACAAATCATCTATGACTTGCTTGGTGAGGCTTACCATGTCGATGACTTTAAATTTGTTCACATCTGCTGACTCAGCACGGGATGCGTGAACAAAACCTTCAGCCATCACGCTGGCACGTGCAAGCAATTGATGCATGCGAGTGGTATGTTTGGTTTTTTCAAATTTATCTAACAACACTATTGCATCACT
>NCHI01000024.1 GCA_002281815.1 Methylotenera sp. 24-45-7 | reverse complement strand
CAATGAGAGTAAAAATTATATCGACTGCCGTTGCGGCAACATTGGCATTAATCAGCTTGGCTTCATCTGCTGAAGACATGTACCGTGGTTCTTGGTATGCCTTGCCGGGTATCAGCTACATGGACACAGACAATGATTTGGAAGCAGGTCATGGTCGCGGTGCATTTCTGAAATTTGGTAAAGAAGTGACTCAGCAATGGGATTTGCAAGGTGGTATTGGTTACAACACCGCAGATGAAGATACTGGTATTGCTGGGGTAGGTAACAACTTTAAACAAACGACCTTTGGTTTAGATGCTTTATATATGCTAAGCCGCGATAAATTCCGTCCATTCTTATTAGCTGGTTTAGGTGTGGCAAGAAATAACGTTGATTACAGTCACCCAACTGCTGACAGTAATGCTAAGAAAACATCTGGTTACTTAAATGCAGGTTTCGGTGCGCAATATTTGTTCACTGATAATTTTGGCTTACAAGCTGATTACCGCTATCAAGTAAGTCGCGCTAGAACTACTACAGACAACGGTATTTTTGAAAAAGATACACAAACGATTGGCAATCAAATCTTAAGCTTAGGTGCGATTTTCCGCTTTGGTGCACCAGTAGTAGCACCAGTGCTGGCTGCTGAGCCTGAACGTATTGCAGCAGCTCCGTCAGCAGTAGCAGAGCCTGTTCCCGCTCCAGCGTCTGCTCCTGCTTCAGCGCCTGTTGCAGCTGAGCAATGCAAACCAACTTTTGAAACCATTACACTTTCAGTAGAAAAGCTATTTGCTTTTGATAACTCAAAAATGCAAGCAGGTGCGAAACCTGTGCTTGATGACATCGTTGGCAAATTGAAAGAGCATCCAGAATTTAAACTGGTGATGATTACTGGCCATACTGACCGTATTGGTGATGCTGAGTACAATAAAAATCTTTCAGGCAAACGTGCTACCGATGTTAAAAACTATCTGGTTTCTCAAGGTATTGATGCAAGTCGCTTACAGGTTGATGCCAAAGGTGAGTCTGAGCCGGTGGTTGCATGTGACGGTGTTAAAGGTAAAAAATTGATTGAATGTTTACAACCTAACCGCAGAGTTGTGATTTCAGATCAAAAGCAACATGAAATTGAAGGCAAGCCTGAATGTAATTAATTTTAATTAGCCTCACACTTATTTAGCCTCATTTGCCTGTGCAAATGAGGCCTGTGCATGCTACAAAATTGACAAAGAGACCTATAATCGTATGCTCGATAAAGGCAACTTTAAGCTTAGGTTAATTCTGCAGCAGATGAATGAATGACTATTAAAAAAATTAACATTGACACACTCATGACCAGCAGCGGTGTGAAATTTGGCACCAGTGGTGTACGCGGCTTGGTAGAAAAAATGAGCAATGAGGTTTGTTATGCTTACACCACAGCGTTTTTGCAGGAGGTTGTAGCCAAAAGCGCTTTAATTGAAAACGTAAATGGCACTGATGAACCAAGTAGCATCGGCAAGGTGATCTTAGGCCATGATTTACGGCCTAGCAGTCCATACATCGCCAGTATTTGTGCGGCGGCGATCCAGCATGCTGGTGGCAAAGTTGTGTATGCAGGTGCACTGCCAACGCCAGCACTGGCGTATTATGCGCAGCTTGAACATGCTCCGGCCATCGTGGTCACCGGCAGCCATATTCCATTCGATAGAAATGGCATTAAATTCTATAGTCATCAAGGTGAAATCACTAAAGCAGACGAGCTGGCGATTCAACATGCCATAGTGGATATGCCTAATTCACTGCCAAATTACACACTACCTGCAGCCGACAAGGACGTTGAAGCACAATATATTAAGCGTTATGTAGACTTCTTTGCCAATGCTGGGTTAAAAGGCCTGCGCGTTGCAATTTATGAGCACTCTAGCGTAGCAAGAGACTTATTACGCGCTATCTTTGAAGCGCTAGGTGTTGAGGTGCTGAGCTTGGGGCGTACCGATGCATTCGTGCCTATCGATACCGAAGCCGTTCGGCCTGAAGATATTATTCAGGCTGCTAATTGGGCACAGGATTATATATTCGATGCCATAGTTTCCACTGATGGTGATGCAGACAGGCCACTGATTGGGGATGAGCATGGTCAATGGTTACGCGGCGATGTAGTAGGAATTTTGTGTGCCAAATATCTTGCCGCCAATGCCGTAGTTACCCCGGTCAGCAGTAATACCCTGACCGAAAAATCCACCTGGTTTGAGCAGGTAATACGCACGCAAATTGGTTCTCCATATGTGATTGCGGCTATGCAACAGGCTGCGAACGATACCAAGGGCTTAGTCGTTGGTTTTGAAGCGAATGGCGGGGTTTTAGTGGGCAACGATAGTATGCAGGCCGGCAAAAAATTAACCGCACTTGCAACGCGTGACGCAGTGCTGCCTATACTAGCAGTGTTGGCCATGGCGCAGCAGCGTGCATGCAAAGTGTCGGGCTTGTTAAAAAGTTTACCTAGCCGCTACACCTATAGCGATCGCTTGCAAAATTGTCCGACCCTGCAAAGCACGCAATTATTAAATTTGCTGCAACATCAGGCTCAGCAAGCACAGCTCATGATGGCACCTGATGCCGGACAAATTGTGGCAACTGATATCACTGATGGATTAAGGCTAAGCTTTAGCAATGGAGATATCGTACATTTGCGTCCTTCTGGAAATGCGCCTGAGCTGCGTTGCTATGCTGAGTCAGATACACAGGAAAATGCAAAGTTTTTATGTACGCAATGTTTAGCGCGAGTTGCTGCGGCCTTGGGTTTATAACTTAATACTAGGATATAGCAAACTAAACAGCGTACAGTTCACAGGGCAGGTCATACGATAGGCATAAAAAAACAGGGTGATACCAAAAGTATCATCCTGTTTTTATTTTCACTTTAAAGCTGTTATTAAGCCACAGCTTTTCGAATTTGGCGTCCCCACGGGGATTCGAACCCCGGTCGCCTCCGTGAAAGGGAGGTGTCCTAGGCCTCTAGACGATGGGGACCTAAGAATTTGTAGTGCTTTATTACAGCTGCGCATTTTACTACAATTAACTGATAATTCGTAGCAAAATATTACAGTTTATTGGTGGAGATAAGCGGGATCGAACCGCTGACCTCTTGCATGCCATGCAAGCGCTCTCCCAGCTGAGCTATACCCCCAAATCCACATTTTTCGCTTCAAACTGCAGCAATGTCAGCGAGGCGCCATAATAAAGACGGGGGCGGGGCTTGTCAATCATTTTCATTTAAATTCTAAAAAATTTAATACGCTAGTTCAGATTGACTTTGCGCGCCTATTCGGCAGGTTTAACCGCGAATATTAGATTGGCTTTCAAACTGTGTTAACTCTACACGCGGTTGTGGTTGCCAACCAGCTTTGCGATGTTCAGCCACTACGTTGGTAAAGACACCGCCACGCACATAAAACTTAGAAGTAACGCGCATAAATTTAGGCTTGGTAGCAGCTACCAAGTCATCCAGAATACGATTGGTAACAGCTTCGTGGAAGCAGCCTTCATCACGGAAAGACCACATATAAAGTTTTAAACTTTTAAGCTCTACGCAGGTTTGATCTGGAATGTAATCTAAGTAAATAACTGCAAAGTCGGGCTGACCAGTTTTAGGACACAAACAGGTAAACTCTGGGATTTCCATATGGATATGAAAATCGCGACTGGTGTTAGGGTTTTCAAACGTTTCCAAGGTTTTGGTCGGTTGTGCGGTAGGTTTTCCACCTAATGATTGATTGCTCGTCATAGAAATGCTGCTTTTTAACTAAAAAACGTTATTATAACGCTTAATAATTCAAACTAAAGTTCGTATTTTACTTTGCGTTTAACCCACTTAAAACTCGCTGGATTCAAGTCCTTTGTTGATCCGACCACATTGCACATTCATGGGCAACGTGTAGGCGTGGTTGGTCCTAACGGTTGCGGTAAGTCTAACGTGATGGAATCAGTGCGCTGGGTGCTGGGTGAGTCATCCGCCAAAGAGATGCGCGCTGACGCTATGGATGCTGTGATATTTAATGGCTCTGGAAACCGCAAGGCCATCTCGCGCGCTAGTGTGGAATTAGTGTTTGATAACAGCTTAGGTGGTGCTAGTGGCGAGTGGGCACAGTACGCAGAAATCTCGGTAAAACGTGTCATTGAACGTGACAAAGGCTCTACTTACTACATTAACAACACCGCGGTGCGCCGGCGTGATGTCGCAGATTTATTCTTAGGCACTGGTTTAGGTGGCCGCGCTTATGCCATCATCGGCCAAAATACCATTAGCCGTATTGTAGAAGCCAAACCTGAAGAAATGCGCGTATTTCTTGAAGAGGCTGCCGGCATTACCAAATATAAAGAGCGGCGCCGCGAAACCGAGCTGCGCTTGCGTGACACGCGTGAAAATCTAACCCGGGTAGAAGATATTTTGCGCGAGTTGGGTAATCAGATATTACGTCTGCAATCACAAGCTGTCGTGGCCGAAGAGTACCACCGCCTGCACGAAACACTGAACATGACCAAAGGGCAAATTTGGTTATTAAAGAAGCAGGATGCGAGTGCCAGTTGGGAAAAAGCGGTACGCAACGTAGAAAAGCTTGCCAATGAGCTGGAAGCGCAAATGGCCAGCCTGCGTAATAGCGAAAACTTATTAGAAAAGATTAGACAACAACATGTTGCTGCCACAGAGCTAGTCAACACTGCGCAGGCGCAATATTACGAGGCAAATGCCGCTGTATCTAACCTTGAAAATCAAGTCAAAAATACCGCCGATGCACGCGAACGTATGCAATTACAGTTACAGCAATTGCAATTGCAGCTGGAAAAAAACGCTAGCCAGCAAAACCTAGTAGAAGCAGAAGCCAAATTAGCCTCTGACCAATTGCAAAACGCAAATCATGATTTTTCTAGTACTAGCGATTTAGCCGAGGCAGCAAAAGCTGCTTTAGCAGCTAGCACACAGCAGCATCAGGCTGCACTGGCAAACTTTAATACCAGCCAAGCTACATGGCTCAATGCAGAGCAAAGAGTGCGCTTAGAGCAAGCTAATATCGGGCACTTAGTCAGATCAATCGGTGACGCCAATGAACAGCTCAAGCGCTTACAACTCAATTTATCCACGTTACAAGTACCTGACGCAGACGCTTTAATACAAAAACAACAGGCGCTCCACAGCATTGAAGCCAAGCTCAAAACTACAGAGACTCATATCTCGCAGGCGCAAGCCAGTGAAGCAACTATTCAAGGTGCGATTAAATCAGCACGTGAACATGCGCACGAACTGCAAAAGAATCAACATCTGCTCCAGGCTGAAATTGCGTCATTATCTAAAATTCAGCAGTCCCTGCATGACGCCAACAACGAAAGCGGCCTTGCTGAATGGCTCAAAAAATCGGGCTTAAATAATAAGCCTCGCATCTGGCAAGGACTTAGCATTCAATCTGGCTGGGAAACAGCACTAGAGGCCGTGCTAGGGAGTAGATTAAATGCAGTGACACACGAGCAGGCACCCTTAGCCTCAAGGCCGCCCACAGCACTCAGTGTTGCTTACACAAGCGCAGATTACACGCCTGAAGCGAAAGATGGCTCAGCTCAATCTTATACGCCGCTATTGGCTTTGATTGAACGCACAGCCCCAGGTTATGCTGCCGTATTGAATAACTGGCTTAAAGATGTTTATGTGCTGACTGAGGATATGGATGTATCAGCACAGCACACACTGCGTGATGGTGAGTGCCTAGTCAACAAACTAGGTGACATTTATACCAAACACAGTGTGGTTTACTTTGGCGCGCAATCTATGCTGCATGGTGTATTGGAGCGCCAAGCAAGGCTGGAGCAATTGCAGCATGGGCTACCCGCAATAGAGCTGGCGCTTAAGCAGGCACATGATGAACTCGGCCAGCTTGAAGGCCAATTGCAAACCTTAAGATCGGGGCAACAAACACAACAACAGCAATTAAAGCTGCTTACGAATGAAGCGCATGCGGTAAATTTGAGTTTGCAACAACTTAAGCAGCAGCAAGCCAGCGCTATGCAGCGCAAGACTATGCTAGAAACAGACATCGAAATCGCAACACAAAAATTGCACCAGCTGCATGCGGAAAAATCCATTAAAGAAAGTGCTGTTGCAGATCTAGTAGCCGGTCTTGAACAGATGCAAGCTGACAAAGCAGCTAATGAATTCAAAAAACAAGCTAGCGAAACTCTACTCAATGAAGCACGCAATCATTTGCAGCAACAAGAGCGAGCATTTCAAGAAAAAACCTTTAATATAAAATTAATAGAAAATAATATCAAAGAGTTAAACTCAAAACTTCAATTTTTACTTGAAGAAAAAAACAGTTTAAAAGTACGCATTGATGAAGTTGAAACCACGCTCAATGCGACCAAAATGGAGGCATTGAAAGCCAATTTAGAGGCCTCGCTTAACCTTAAACAGCAGCGTGAAACTGCCTTGGTATCAGCACGCAATACGCTGAATGCAGAACAAGAAACATTGATGCAACAAGAGCGCCAACGCATGCAAAATGAGCAAATGTTGCATCCCTTGCGCGACAAGCTTGAAGCGGCAAGACTGAATGAGCAGGAGGCTAGGTTGCATTTCGAACAATGCCAGACCGAACTTGCTGCATTCAGTATGGATGAAGCCACGCTCGCCGATAAGTTAAATCAAATGGGTGCTGGCCATTTTAAGATTAGCCAGCTTGAAGAAAAGAAAACTAAGCTGGAATCAGACATAGAAGCTTTGGGCGCGGTTAATTTGGCCGCGATAGAGGAGCTGACAACAGAGCAAGCCCGCAGACAGTATTTAGATAGTCAATGTCAGGATTTGACAGAAGCCAGCCAAACACTGGAAGACGCCATTCGTAAAATTGATCGAGAAACCAGAAGCCGTTTGCAAGCGACATTTGATCAAGCAAATATACATTTCAATGAATTGTTCACCACGTTATTTGGTGGCGGCCAAGCGAGGCTGGTATTGCTTGGTGATGAAATTCTGGATACTGGTATACAGGTTTTTGCGCAACCGCCAGGTAAGAAAAACAGCACCATTCATTTACTTTCAGGCGGTGAAAAAGCGCTGACTGCCTTAGCATTGGTGTTTGCCTTATTCAGATTGAATCCTGCGCCATTTTGTTTAATGGATGAGGTAGATGCACCGCTTGATGATAGCAATACCGAGCGTTTTTGCGCCATGGTAAAAAAAATGTCTGAACGGACACAGTTTTTATATGTAAGTCATAATAAAATTACAATGGAAATGGCGCAGCAATTGATAGGTGTTACCATGCAGGAATCAGGTGTTTCACGCATTGTGGATGTTGATATGGAAGCCGCAGTGAAAATGGCTGAAGCATAATCAACAATCGTGATTGAATTAATGTTGAAAGTTTAATGTAAATGAGTGATTTGCAAATTGTATTGATTGTCATCGGCGGCATTATTATTGCCGGAGTGCTGATTTTTAACTGGTGGCAAGAGCGAAAATTTCACCAGCAAGTAGATAATAATTTCTCGTCATTTAATCACGAAACCGCAACTGCTGAGCCATCGCTAGACACTGACGACTTAGCGCTTAATGCTGACAAGTTTGATGATAACAATTTCTCTATCAATGACCACAGCTTTGATGAAGATAACCGTCAGCATGAATCAGAATCTTTAGCTAATTTTGAAGATGTAGTGCTTGAAATACCGACTAAAGCTGAACCCGATGCTGAAATCGAGTTAACTAATCTCGCATCGCAACACACAGCTGCTTATGCAGAGCCCAAATCTGCCAAGCACGACGATATCAAAGCTATTATCCAAGACGCTTTCAAACAAGATGCTTTCAAAGTAGACGCCCTCAAAGAGGAGGCTTTCAAAAAAGAACTCCCCAATAAAGAAGCGCAAGCCATTGATTTGGCAGCCATACCAGAACACGAGACAGCGATTGCGCAAGCGCCTGAATCTGCATTGCCGCAAAGCTTGGCGCCTAGCCTACCTGATGTTTTGCACAGCCAAGTGGATTTAGTGGCTTTGCTTTACCTGCAAGGAGCGACTACTGTTGCTGAGGTGTTAAATGCTTTAAAAGATGGTTTCGATGGCTATGACAAACCCACGTTTGTGCATGTGCAAACAGACACAGGATGGTGGTTATTGAGCGATATTGCATCGAATGCCGAATATACAAACCAAGCAGTTTCCAAAGTAAGCTGCAGCATGCAGTTGGCAGACCGGGCAGGGTCTGTATCTCGCGGCGTGTTAAACCGCTTTCAACTTGCGGTTGAAAGCTTAGGCTTAGATATAAACGCGCACGTCGAGTGGCAGAGCACAAGTGACGCGCTCAGTGATGCCAATGCACTTGATCAGTTTTGTATTGATGTTGATAAAACCATGGGGTTTCATTTACTGCATGGTGATAACGGTGCATTCACTGGCACTAAACTCAGGGGGTTGGCCGAAGCGCAAGGCTTAGAATTAGCAGCTGATGGCGCATTCAAATATTTTGATCCTTCTGTAAAAGACAGTGCCGCAGCGGCTAAGGTTTTACCGATACCTAGTTTCGTCATGTTTAACCGTGACCACCATCCGTTTAGCGTAGACATGCTGAGAACTTCAGTAGTGAAATCCATTACATTTCAATTAGATATTCCACATGTGAAAAATTGTATAGAAGCCTTTAATCATATGGTACAAGTTGCAAAACAAATGGAAACTGGTTTGAATGCGCAACTAGTGGATGATAACAATCGCCCTTTAGGTGATGCGCAAATTGAAAAAATTCGTCACCAGCTTAAAATAATCCAAGCCACAATGTTAACCAGAGGCATTACGCCTGGTTCAGATTGTGCGCATCGATTATTCTCTTAATTCAGGCATTCCACTCATGCACAGCAGCGCTGATCAGCGAGAGCCTCAAGCACGCATTACAGAACTACGAGATCTGATTGCGCGCTACGACTATGAATACTATGCCTTAGATACGCCCAGTGTCCCTGACAGTGAATACGATAGACTTTATCGTGAACTGCAAGCTTTGGAACAGGCTCACCCGGCGCTCATCACAGCAGATTCCCCTACACAGCGCGTTAGTGGCTCTGCCACAAATGCGTTTAACAGCATCACGCATCGCCAAGCCATGTTGTCACTCAACAATGCGTTTGATGACGCTGAACTTGTGGCATTTGATAAACGTATCTGCGATGCACTAGGAACGACACAAGTAAATTATGCGGTAGAACCAAAATTTGACGGTTTGGCCATTACCCTTACTTACGAGAATGGGCTGTTTACCCAAGGCGCCACACGCGGTGACGGCTACACAGGTGAAGACGTCACGCATAACCTGCGCACTTTGCGCGCTATCCCCATGAAACTGCATTGCGTTGCGCCGCCTAAGCTTTTGGAAGTGCGCGGTGAAGTACTCATGCTCAAACGTGATTTTGAAAAGCTCAATCAAACCCAGCTTAACAAAGGTGAAAAACAGTTTGCTAACCCCCGCAATGCCGCTGCCGGCAGTTTAAGACAGCTTGATTCACGCATTACAGCACAACGCCCATTAACTTTCTTTGCTTATGGCCTGGGCGCGTCAGATGGTGTTCCTGTATTGAGCAATCATAAAATGGCGATGGACTATCTACAAAGCTTACATTTTCCAGTCAGTCATGAGCGCGACTTGGTGACTGGTGCGGACGGACTTAGGGCGTATTACCAAAAAATTGGCGCATTGCGTGAAAAACTACCATTTGATATTGATGGTGTTGTGTACAAGGTCAATGAGTTTAGCTATCAAAATGAGTTGGGCTTTGTCTCGCGCGCACCACGCTGGGCGATTGCGCATAAGTTTCCGGCACAAGAAGCGCTGACTGTGGTTGAGGATATCACTGTGCAAGTAGGGCGTACTGGTGCCATCACACCGGTTGCGCGCTTAAAACCTGTGTTTGTGGGCGGTGTTACCGTCACCAATGCCACACTGCATAATGAAGACGAGGTGCGGCGTAAGGATATTCATATTGGCGATACCGTCAGTGTGCGCAGAGCAGGAGATGTGATTCCAGAGGTGGTTTTTGCAGTAGTTGAAAAGCGCCCAGCCAACGCACAGCGCTTTGAAATGCCACATCACTGCCCAGAATGTGGCTCACATATTTTAAGACAAGCCGACGAGGCCGTGGCGCGCTGCACAGGTGGCTTATTCTGCCCAGCACAGCGCAAACAGGCGATTACGCATTTTGCCTCACGCAAGGCGATGGACATTGAAGGCTTGGGTGAAAAGTTGGTCGATCAATTGGTTGAGGCCAATCTGGTGCATACACTTGCAGATATTTATCATCTAGACTTAAATACGTTGAGCAATCTTGAGCGCATGGCGAGTAAGTCAGCACAAAATATTTTAGATGCGCTTGAATCCAGCAAATCAACTACGCTGGCAAGGTTTATCTACGCACTGGGCATGCGCAATGTAGGTGAGGCAACCGCGAAAGATTTAGCTAAGCACTTTGGTAATCTGCATGCGCTCAGGCAAGCTGACACCGAAAAGCTGCTGGAAGTAAATGATGTTGGGCCAGTGGTTGCAGAGTCAATTACCAATTTCTTTTCTGAGGCGCATAACCAGACTGTGATTGATGCACTGATAGCAGCGGGTATTCATTGGCCTGAAACTGAAGGTAGACAACCCTCCAGTGGAAAACTATTAGGCAAAACATTGGTGTTAACCGGCACTTTGCCTACATTATCTCGTGACGATGCCAAGGCACTAATAGAGGCTGCTGGTGGTAAAGTGAGCGGTAGTGTATCTAAAAAAACTGATTTCGTAGTTGCTGGCAGTGAGGCTGGCAGTAAGCTGGATAAAGCGCTGGAGCTAGGCATTCACATACTCGACGAAACCGCTTTACTAGCAATATTGGCTTAAATCATGCATCAATATCATGAATATTTAAATAGCGTTATTACCATTGCCAAACAAGCAGGTGCTGCAATCATGCAGGTGTATGCAACTGATTTTAGCGTGGAAAACAAGTCAGACAACTCGCCGTTAACTAAGGCAGACTTAGCAGCACATGATGTGATTGTGAAAGCGCTAAAACAGCTAACACCTGATATTCCTGTGCTTTCTGAGGAGTCTGAGCATATTCCAGCACAAGAACGTAACAACTGGCCACTGTATTGGCTGATAGATCCATTAGACGGTACGCGTGAGTTTGTAAAGCGTAATGGTGAATTTACTGTGAATATCGCTTTGGTACATCACCACGTATCTGTACTGGGTGTAGTCTACGCACCAGTGACCGAGCTACTTTATTACGGCGTAGCTGGGCAGGGCGCATTCAAGCAAACCAAACATCATGCGCCATACGCAATTCATACCAAGTCATTGAATATCGAAAAAATAGTGGTGGCCGGAAGCCGCTCGCATTCGGATCACAAGCTGCAACAGTTTTTAACCAACATGCATATCAAAACCGGCGCTACGCCTGAACTTATCCATATGGGCAGCTCTCTAAAAATTTGTTTAGTGGCTGACGGTACTGTAGATGTTTATCCGCGAATAGGGCCGACTTCAGAGTGGGACACAGCAGCGGCACACTGTGTTTTGAGTGAAGCCGGTGGCGATATCGTAGATGTTTCTGGAGCATCATTGCGCTATAACACCAAGCAATCACTATTAAACCCTACATTTTTTGCCACAGTAAAAACATCGTTCCAGTGGTCCGAATACCTTTAATCACATTATTAAAACCATCAAGAAAAAACATGCATATGAAACTAAAATTAACTTTAACAACAATATTTAGCTTATTGTTTTTTAATAATGTTTACGCGGTTTCTGATGAAGCACACGCTTGTAATAAAGCCTATGATTTAGGCGATTACAAAGCTGCTGCTAATTCAGCCTCCATGGCACTAAAAAACAACGCATCTGACCGTGAAGCACTGATATGCCAAGGTCGCATTGCAAGTGATTTGGGCGATTTAACTCTTGCCTTAACTTCATTTCAAGCAGCCGATAAGCTGTCTAATCACCCCTTAGATAAAGCCGTGATTGCATTAATTACTGGGCATACCTACAAAAACGCAAAACAATTTGATCAAGCAACTACGAGTTATCAGCTGAGTTTAAAGCAGGCAGATTTAGCGAAGCACAAGCCTATGGCAAGATCTTCACATTTGGGTATTGCTAACGTACAGTTTGAAACCAAGCAATATCAAGCGGCTTTAGATACTTATTTTGTGGCACATAAACTTGATGCAAATGATAACGACAGGGGGCAAAGCTATGAAAAAATTGCCGAAACTTATCATTTGTTAAATCAACATGATTTAGCGCTTGAATATCAGGTGAAGGCTTATTTTATGCACGAAAAAGCTGGCACTTTAGACCAATTTGCCCATTCAAGTATTGAGCTGGGACGCTATTATGCAATAGTAAAAAACTATCCACGTGCAGAAGCAACGCTCAACAAGATTATCAAGTTTGCTAAAGAACAAGGCGGTGCTTATTACGAAGGGCAAGGCTTATATATCTTGGCACAAGTTAAAGCCGCCACGGGTGACATGGAAACTGCTAAAACACTAGTGGCTCAAGCACGCGCAGTTGCAAAAAGCTCAGGCGACGCTGACTTGGACGCAGAAATCACTAGAGAAACTGAAAGCCTAATTAAATAATCAATCTGTTGTAAGGAACTGGCTACGGATTTGACTAACTAACAATCGTAACGCGTTTAGAACTTTCTCTCTATCGCTGCTCATTTAAGGTTAGTCATGATTATTCAAACAAAAGCAGATATTGCATCTTCAGAAATTACCCCTAAACACGTTTACGACGATAGGCGTAAATTTTTGCAACAGGCAGGGTTTGGTTTAGCGGTTGGCGCATCAGGCTTGCTTAATAGTTCGTTATTAGCTGCAGCGCCTGCTAAGGCGGTTCAGCCTAAAGCGAGTACATCACTCAAACTCCCCAATTACACTAAAACCAAATACGGCATTGGTGAAAAGCTCACCAGCTTTGATGATGTCACCTCATATAATAATTACTATGAATTTGGTACCGGTAAAGATGAACCGGCAATTAACGCCAAACTCTTCAAACCAACGCCTTGGACAGTCAGTATTGAAGGCGAAGTCAAAAAAAACAAAACCATTAACATCGAAGACCTACTTAAACTAGCGCCGCTAGAAGAACGTATCTATCGCATGCGCTGCGTTGAAGGTTGGTCTATGGTGATTCCGTGGATAGGCTTGCCATTGGCGCAGCTGATTAAATGGGCTGAACCAACTGCCAATGCTAAATACGTGGAATTTGTCTCATTGGGTGATGTGCAGCAAATGCCAGGTATTAACTTACCAATATTAGATTGGCCATATACAGAAGGCCTGCGTATGGATGAAGCGATGAACCCATTGACCATCATGGCGGTGGGTTTATATGGCGATGTGTTACCAAACCAAAATGGCGCACCAATGCGCCTGATTGTGCCTTGGAAATATGGTTTCAAGGGTGGCAAAGCCATAGTGAAAATCCGCTTCACAGAAAAAATGCCGCAAACCACTTGGATGAAAGCCGGCCCTTCTGAGTACGGGTTTTATGCCAATGTGAATCCGCAGGTTGAGCATCCGCGCTGGAGCCAATCAACAGAAAAACGCATTGGTAATGGCCTATTCGCTGGGCGTATTAAAACGCAAATGTTTAATGGTTATGCAGAGCAGGTAGGGCAGATGTATGCAGGTATGGATCTACGAAAACATTTTTAAGCTGACCCAAATGCTGGATATTTTTGGCAAAGCACCGGATAAGCAGCAGCTTGTCCGCATCAAGTACATGGTATTTGTATTGTGTTTAATTCCCTTATCCAGACTGGTCTGGATGGGTTTTAACGATGATCTCGGTGCTAACCCGGTAGAGTTTGTTGAGCGGTCCACTGGGTATTGGACACTGTTTATATTGCTAGCCACCCTTAGCCTGACACCAATCCGCTTATTAACGGGACGCGTATGGCAACTTCAGTTGCGACGCATGCTAGGTTTATATATGTTTTTTTATGCATGCTTACATGTCATTACCTATCTGTGGCTCGATTACAGCTTCATGTGGCCTGATATTATCAAAGACATTATCAAACATCCTTACGTGCTGGTGGGTAGCGCTGCCTTCTTGTTGACCATTCCGCTTGCGGTAACCTCCAATAATGCAATGATACGAAAGTTACGCGACCGCTGGAAACCACTGCATAGAGCGGTTTATGTGATTGCAATTTTGGGTGTAGTGCATTTTTTGTGGCTGGTAAAAAAAGATTTAAGAGAACCCTTGTTGTTTATCGCAGTGCTTGCCTTACTACTTGGCGTGAGGGTTTATTACAGTTACATCAAACCCAAAAAGAAAGCCTAATAAGAACACATAAAATTGTAAGCATTCATGTCTCTCTGCGACTAAACAATGTGCCAACTAACTTCAGGGAGAATAATAATGTGTCCAAAACTATTTGATGTGCCAGTGAAATATTATCAACAAACTACACATCAACTTAACAACCTAGCCAACTACTTACCACCACTATTTCTGCGCTTGATTCTAGCGGTTGAGTTCGGATCTGCAGGTTTAGAAAAATTTCACGGCAGCAATTGGTTTACTGAGCTGTCATTTCCGTTTCCGTTCAACTTACTGCCAGCCGAAATCAGCTGGGGCATGGCTACCTACTTTGAGATTTTTGGCGCTATTGCCTTAGTACTAGGCCTAGCAACACGCTTTTTCTCGGCATCACTGTTCATTTTGACCATCGTGGCAATTGCTTCGGTGCATTGGGCTAGCGACATTAATAGCCTGAGTGATTTACTGGCGGGATACAGAATTATTGATGAGGAGGGTGATGGTTTAGGTAATTACAAACTACCTTTAATCTACATGGTGATGTTTTTACCGCTGATATTTGGTGGCGCTGGTAAGCTAAGCGTGGATTACTTGCTCAAGCAAAAATGTTGTTTGCTTAAGGCTTGCAAATTGGCTTAGTACGTAATTTGGCCTGACAAGTACCAGGCCGTTTGATTATCTTTGTTGGCAATGTTACCTAAATCTAAATAGGCAGCAGTAATTGACAAGTTTTTAACTGGAAACCACGCCAAAAATATATCTTTGGCGTCGTCTTCTTTAAAGATAGTTAAATTGTCTGGCTTGGCTCTGTATTCAGCGCCTAGAATCAGATTGTCAGTGAGCATCACTGCTACCGACGCAGCCGGCTGAAGTTGGTAGTGATTATTTTTATCCCCACCAAAACCCAGCAAGCCAAATTGATTGGCTTTAGTTGCTTGCAAAGTACCATTAAGTAAAAGGTTTCTGCCAAACACCGCACCTAAATAAAGTTTGGTTGCGGCGAGATAAAAATCCACACCCGACTGATGTTTAGCACCAAGCGATTTTGGAACAAAATCATAATCTTCATTATGCTTTAACTGAATGCCAGCAGAGACTTGCGGCAGCCAAGTATCTTGGTCATAGACCGCATCACCGAATAATCTAAGTTTTGCACCCATAGTATTCATGCGCGCAGATTCGCTTGGTACTGTGTTACTAAAACCAAATTTTTGCTGACTTATTGAGAGCTCAACACGGTTATTAAACCCTACGCTGAAACCACCCGAATCCAGTTCAAAGCCGCCATTGGTTTTAGCTTGTGTGTAAAACACGGTACCTCCGACCTGTGCGTCTGTGCCGTAACCAGAAATCAGCGCCCAAGGTGTAAGCCCACCGCCAGCGGCACCCTCCATTTGCGCAACACCGCCTGTTGCCAAAAGCCTGTCGCCAGCGGTTGCCAAGAGGCTATGACTCATCAGAGCAGTGCTGATAATAATTAGCAGTGAGGATTTATATAAAGTAATCATAGTGCTTGTATGTGGTGGTTTTTTATCGCTATATTTCACTTAAAGCGAACATATAAAACAGTTTACATCATACAATAAGGTATGTATCGATAGGGATTAAGATGATTAAATTATTAACATATTTGTTTATTATTTCGCTAACGTCTTGTGTACAACAAAATGCTAATTTGCAAGTTTCTGGCCAAGCAACATTATTTGAGCGTATCGGTGGCATTCCTGTGTTGACTGTAGTGGTATCAGAAACGATTGATAGCGCCGCACAACATCCAAAATTAGAAAGAACATTTAAAGGCATCAAGTTAGCGACCCTTAAAGAGAGTGTCGTGAATCAACTTTGCGTGCTAAGCGGCGGCGATTGCAAATATGAAGGCGAAACCATGAAAAATTCGCATGCTGACCTTAAAATCACCACAGCTGAATTTGAGCTGTTTGTGCAAGCCATGCGCGATTCGCTGAATCGTCATGTGGCAACACGCGAAAAAAATGAATTACTGAAACTTCTAGCGCCAATGAAGCGCGATATCGTTCACCAAAATAATTAGGTTATGTTGCCATGAGCTTACACAAGCACCAGGTTTTTGTTTCATCTGCATTGTTTTTGTTGGCATCTTTGCAAGCGAACGCTGCCGATGTCACTATTAGCGTTACCGATGTCGCTGGCACAGCGCTGGCTAATGCCGTGGTTTATGCAGAACCTGTAGGCAAGGCGGCGCCAAAACCTAACACTACCGGGATGATTGAACAAAAAAATAAACAATTTATACCTTTGGTGAGCGTGGTTCAGTCTGGCTCAAATATCAACTTTCCCAACCGCGATTTAGTAAGGCATCACGTTTACTCGTTTTCACCTGCCAAAACTTTTGAACTCAAGCTTTATTCTGGTATTCCAGCTAATCCAGTAATGTTCGATAAAGCAGGCACCGTGGTGCTGGGCTGTAATATTCATGACACGATGCTGGCCTACATTCATATTGTAGATACACCATATTTTGCCAAGACCGATGACAGCGGCAAGGCAAAACTCAGTGATTTACCAGCTGGGCAATATCAGTTAAAAGTATGGCATTACGCCACTTTAAAAGAAAACCTGATTACAGAACAAAACCTAAACGTTAAAGGTTCGGAATCAGCCAGTTTCAAATTGGAAGTTCAGAATAAGTAATTTAAAAACCAGGCCAATATACCTTGCTAATCAATACCACGTGCTTTGTAGATTCAGATGTATCTACACTAATACCTAAGCTAGATTGCGCGGTTTATGCAATTTAAAAGCTTAAAAAGTCAAATTGCAGTAATTTTTCTGACACTCATACTTGCGATACAGGTCATTACCTTTGTTGCGATCAAACTCAGTATAGATAAAAACGCACGTTTATCCGTTAGCCAACAACTTGAGGTCGGTGAACGCATATTTACCAATTTGTTACATCACAATCGTGATAGCTTACAAGTGGGCGCAAAAATTTTAGCGGCAGACTTCGGATTCAAAGCAGCGATTGCGAGCAATGACACGGAAACCATCGCCTCTGCTTTACTCAACCACCAATCACGCATTCATGCAGATATCGCCATATTATCTTCTTCGTTTCACGACAGATTGATTATGTCTGAAGAGTTGTCGCATGACGATCTCGACCAGCAAGTCAAACAGGTTATTTTAAATACTCAAAACAACGCTCAAAAAAATGACTTTATTATCTTAAATAACCAACCGTTTCAATTGGTTGCTGTGCCAGTTAAAGCGCCATTAACAGTGGGTTGGATCGTGATGGGCTTTAAAATCAACAACGATCTTGCACATACCCTGAATAAGCTAAGTAATCTCGATGTGACTTTCGTGAGTAAATCCGATAACGGTCAATGGTATTCAACCGCTTCTACCATGAGCACCGCAAAGAGTGCGCAAATACTAAATCTTAGCCTAAGCCACCTTAGCATCGGCACCGCTAAAACCGAAATGGAAGTAGGGGGCATAGACTACGGCACTAGATTTGTGTCTGTGTTTAGCACAACAGGCCAAGAGTTAATTGCAGTGTTGCAGCGCTCTATTGATGAAGCCACGGCACCTTACCAAATCTTGATGCTGAATATTTTGATATTAAGTATTCTTGGTACGCTAATGTTTATTGTTGGCATTGTCTACGTATCTAAAATTGTCACCAAGCCCATCACAGAGCTCGCTGAAACTGCAAAAAAACTGGAAGAGGGTGATTACAGCATACACCTTGAAAATCATAGAGCAGATGAGCTAGGTAAGCTAAGTAGCGCCTTTGACAGCATGACCACTGCGATTGCAGATAGAGAACAGAGCATTCTCAAGCTT
>NCHI01000176.1 GCA_002281815.1 Methylotenera sp. 24-45-7 | reverse complement strand
TTCCCATCCCTTAGCGCCAGAAATGGATTTTGTAATTACCGTTTGTGATAATGCGTCAAGAGAAATATGCCCAATCTGGCATGGCAGCCCTGTAACTGCACATTGGAGTTTTGAAGATCCTGCCGCAGTTAAGGGAACAATTGAAGAGCAAATGGCGGCATTCAAAAAGGTTTTTTTACAAATACGCAATCGTATCGACCTGTTCATTCAACTTCCACTATCTCACCTGGATAAGATGTCTTTGAAACACGAGTTAGATAAAATCGGAAAAAGCGCTCATGATTAATATCATTTAGCTAAAAGCACTAGTTTGGAAATTTAAATATCAATATAACTTTATGGGAGAAATAAATATGTCCATTAAAAATGCAAGCGAAGACTTCATCAAACTTGCTGAGAAGCTCGATGAAGAGTCTGCTGAAAAAATATTATCCCGAATGACTGGGAAGTTGCCGAAAAGATTTATTAAAGAAAAATTAACTAAAGTCGAAGCTATAGCATTACAACTAGAATTGGAAGATGAACTACTGCAAGACTGGCGAAAGAATTTTGCCAAAGTTAACTCTAGTGATGATAACAAGAAAAAAAAAGATAAGCCTTAAGCTTGATTTTTAAAAAAAGGCTCATTAAAGTCTAGCAACTTGGTTTTAGTGAGCCTTAT
Organism: Methylotenera sp. 24-45-7; assembly: GCA_002281815.1. Classification (GTDB taxonomy): domain Bacteria; phylum Pseudomonadota; class Gammaproteobacteria; order Burkholderiales; family Methylophilaceae; genus Methylotenera. Next base: position 1,326 of record NCHI01000176.1, on the reverse strand, counting down.
TTTTTGTTATCAATCCAGAACGGCTTTACTTCCAATAACTTCTTCAAAGAAGAATCTACTCTAGAAATTTCTTGATCAGTTTTTTTTCTGCTCCAATTAGCAAAAGCCAACTTAACATCCTTATCAATTGCATTAGGCATAGAGCCTGAGATTGACATCAAGAAGTTTTCCGTAACGATGATATCGTTTAATTTACCTAGGCTGTCCTGGAGTTTGGCTAATTTCTTTATGAATGGGCCAGCTTCTTTTGATGAATAAAGTCCATAAAAAAACTCTGAGGCATATCTTAACTTTTTAGCTGTAATTCTGACTGCATGCCTATATTCAGGCTTCATGTCTTTGAACTGCAGTTTACTTTGCAGCAGCCGTTTGTAAAACTTGCTTAATGATTTTTTAGCGATGGTATGAAGCTTATAATTTTTAGCCATGTTCTGCTGCCCCAGCCAACGTTCATTTTCAAGCCAAGAAGAAAGCATTAACAGCAGCTTATGGTAACGCTGTGACATCAGCGCTTCTTGCATTTCTTGGCTGGCTAACAACCTTGCTTGTAATGCTTGCCCTTTAAGCTTAAAAAAGCCGTTATGATTTATTGAAGACTCAGTGACCATTGGCAGCGTCTCAGTGATAAAGACATCCAGATCCCTAACTTTTCCTAAAGTGTCTGTAAGCCAGTTAACTTCGGTCAATAAAAAACGGCTTTCCTCACTGTTAATAAGATTTTTAAATAATGTAAATGCTGAACGAAGCCGTCTTAATGCAACTCGCATTTGATGTATGCCTTCGACATCAGATTCAATTAAAACGATATCCTGATTACCTTCTAGATGACTAATGCATTCCAGAGTGATTTTCTTAAAGGCAGCATTTACATCAATATTGCTATCTAGATTTGGAAATTTAGACTTGAAGATTTGTGGAGCACTAGGACGATAATAAGCATATCCGCGCTTAGCCTTGCTGGCATTTTCAATTTTAAGCGGTATCGACTTCTGCAGCTCTAATGCAAGATCAAATATTCGGCCAACATTACCAGCTTTTAATTCCAGCTCAATTTCATTAATTGGCTCCTGGCACTGATTCGCTCTAAGCATCCCTAAGTCTAATGACAGTTCAACTTTATCAACGTTTTCAAAAGTAAGAAGCCATTCAGTGCGCATTATTTCTGTCTGAAAAATTGGGATCAATGAAGCCCGAAGTTTTTGGTCAGCAAAAAACCTGATTAATTTAGGTGATTTTATTTTTGTGTAATCTGGATGACCTGACCTTACCAAATCCTCCCATTCGCAGCGCTGATGCAAGCCACTATTAGCCGTTCCGGCAAGCTTG
>NCHI01000175.1 GCA_002281815.1 Methylotenera sp. 24-45-7 | reverse complement strand
TTAGCTGATGGCGGCAAATGGTTGGCCATGAAAGGCACTGTGCCGCAGCATGAATTCGATAAAAGTGGTATTCAGCCGGCAGAAGTAAAAGTTTTGAAAGTTGCCGGTCTGGATGCGGAGCGACACTTAATCATTTTGAAATAGCATTAGAAACAGATTTAAATTATTCATCATGAGTTTATGCGCACTTAATCTAAAAGAAAAATAACATGAAAATATTAGCAATTACCAATCAAAAAGGCGGTGTGGGTAAAACCACAACATGCGTCAATTTGGCGGCAAGTTTGGCGGCTTTGGGTAAGCGCGTGTTATTAATTGATCTAGATCCACAAGGCAATGCAACCACAGGTAGCGGCGCAGATAAAGCACATCTTAAATTAAGTATTTATCATGTGCTGATAGGCGAAAAGTCGCTGACTGAAGTAGTCATTAAAAGCGAAAAAGGTGGTTTTGATATCGCACCTTCTAATCGGGAGTTGGCTGGTGCTGAAGTCGAACTGGTGAATGAGCTGGCGCGCGAAAATCGCTTAAAAACAGCGATTGCCAATATTAACGGTGATTATGATTTCATTTTGCTGGATTGCCCCCCTGCCCTGAATTTGGTCACGGTAAATGCACTAACAGCAGCTAATGCAGTGATGATTCCTATGCAATGCGAGTATTACGCATTAGAAGGATTGTCAGATTTGGTAAACACCATTAAAAAAGTCCGCGCGCACTTGAATCCAACTTTAGAGATTGAAGGGTTGTTACGCACCTTGTTTGATAATCGCAATATGTTGGCGCAGCAGGTGTCGGCGCAGTTGATTAGTCATTTTGGCGATAAAGTTTATAAGACGGTGATTCCGCGCAATATTCGTTTGGCGGAAGCGCCTAGCTACGGTGTGCCGGTATTAAGCTACGACAAGAGTTCAAAAGGTGCGCAGGCTTATATGGAGCTTGCACAAGAAATTACCAATAAAGAAACAATAAGCAAAGAGAAAAAACATGGCTAAGTTAAAAGGTTTGGGGCGTGGCTTAGATGCTCTTCTCGCCGGTGATATGGGCAGTGTTGGAGAAGCTGATTCGTTGCTGATGTTAAAAGTAGAGCAACTACAAGCTGGCAAATATCAACCACGTAGCTATATGGATGAAGCCGCTTTAAAAACGCTGGCCGATTCTATAAAAACCCAAGGCATTATGCAGCCAATTTTGGTGCGTCAGTTATCTGACGAGCATTATGAAATTATTGCTGGTGAGCGTCGTTGGCGCGCGAGCCAGATTGCAGGTTTAAAAGAAGTGCCAGTGTTGGTGCGCGAAATTGCGGACGAAGCTGCGCTGGCCATGGCGCTGATTGAAAATATTCAGCGCGAGAATCTTAATCCATTAGAAGAAGCGCAAGGCATTAAGCGTTTAATCGATGAGTTTGACATGACGCATGAAAAAGCTGCCGCAGCGGTTGGGCGTTCACGAGTTGCGGTGTCTAACTTATTGCGCTTGTTAACGTTGTGCGCGCATGTGCAAGATCTGCTCATGCATAGCAGGTTAGATATGGGCCATGCGCGTGCGTTGGTAGGTTTAGATGCCGCGCAGCAGGTCATGATTGCCGAACAAATTATGCATGGCGATTTATCGGTGCGCGACACTGAGAGTTTGGTTAAAAAGTACCAGTCAGGTAACGGTGTTTCAGCAGAGAAATCAGCAAAGTCTGCAAGTGTTGAAACGCAATTGAGTCAGGACGTATTAAGGTTACAGGAAAGTCTAAGTGATACATTGGGCGCCGCCGTGACGATTAAGCCAAATGCAAGTGGTGCGGGTATTTTGAAAATCAGTTATGCGAATTTAGACCAATTAGACGAGATTATCGCAAAAATATCGCGCTAAAACTTACACGCTAAATCTTAGCGGATGAATAGTTAGAGAATGTTCAAGCTTGGCTAATCCGCCTAAGTCAGCACAGTTTTAAGCTAAGTGTTTAATTTACTTAACTTAACCCTTGACTAAAAAGTGCTATTAATTCAAAATCGCGGTCTTTGCTAGCTAAAGCAAAA
>NCHI01000023.1 GCA_002281815.1 Methylotenera sp. 24-45-7 | reverse complement strand
TAATAATTCTTTTCAATTCAGGCACGCAAGAGCCACACTCGGTACCGCATTTAAGTTTGTTTTGCAGCGTAATCAAGTCTGCGCCTCTGGATACGCTATCGATAATTTCATTTTCAGATACATCCAAACAATTGCACACAATTTTGCCACGCCCCGGATGTGCTGCAGGTGGAGCACTCAGTGGTGCCAGCGCCCACTTACGGATATCAGCAGTGAACTCACCGCTACTCATCACTTCTTGCAACCAATCTGCCGCAATAGTTTCACCAACTAATCTTACGCCAGTCACTTTTTGCGCGGAATTAGCAGCCGCCTCAACCAAAATACGCTTGCTGATGCCGCGCTTACCGTCATGATAGTTCAATAGCGGCTTATCATCGGTCATACCGAGTATTGCATCTATTTCGGCAATCATTGCCTGGTCTGGTGCTGTTTCATGCGCCGCTCTAAAAATCAACATGCCTGCTGAATCAGGCTGCTGACGCCCAAACAAGCCGCAGCTGGCATAAGCAAATTTGGATAAAAATGCGCGTAGCTGTTGCAGTGCAGACAAATCCTGAATACTGCGCATCACTGTCATTTGCCAAGGTAATGTTAATTTTTCAATTTTAATCGCCGTGTGTTTCAGCTCGGGTTGCTTGGAGGTTTTGTCAAACGCAGCAGGCATCATGGCGTTCACGCCCAAACCACTCATGAATTCGCTGCCCCAGTGCATAGGAATGTAAGTCTGTGTCACCTGCACATCGTTAGACATTTGCACTGGCAATACCAGACTGCCACGCTTGTTACTCACTTTGACTATATCGCCATCTTTAATCAGCCGCCGCGACATATCGTCCGGGTTCATAAAAATACACGGTTGCTCGGCATGATTAAATAGCTGCGCCACCGTACCGGTGCGGCTCATACCATGCCATTGGTCACGCAGGCGACCCGTGAGCAAATGCAGCGGATAACGTGCATCAACTTTGTCTGTAGTTGGCTTGTAGCTGGTATTAGTAAATATGGCCTTGCCGTCAGTGGTGGCGAACACGCCGTCTTCATAGAGCCGTGCTTTGCCTACGCTATCGCCGTCTTTAAATGGCCATTGTTGCGGGCCAGCATCATTCAACACTGCGTAACTCAAGCCGCTGATATCCAAGTCACGACCAGTGGTGGTTGCGCGATGTTCGTTAAAAATTTCTTCTGTTGTGGTGTATGGGAATATGCTGCTTGGTTTAGCCAAACGCTGTTCTAAGCGCTGTGCAAAATCCACCATAATCGCCCAGTCATGGCGCGCTTGTGCAGGTGGCGAAACGGCAGAATTCACACGGGTAATTCTGCGCTCGGAATTGGTGACTACGCCTTCTTTTTCACCCCAAGTGCTGGCTGGCAATAGCACATCGGCATATTTGCCGGTACTGATGTGCTTAAAGGCATCTTGCACCACCACCAACTCGGCTGCTTCCAGCGCTTGCAACACATTATTTAAGTCTGGCATGGAGTGCGCTGGGTTGGTGCAGGCAATCCAGATAGCCTTGATTTCACCTGATTTAACTGCATCAAACATTTCTACCGCAGTTTTACCTGCGGTTTGCGGCACGCTTTGCACGCCCCACAGCTTGGCGATTTCGTCACGATGTTGCGGGTTGGCAAGGTCGCGATGGCCTGACATCAAGTTCGCCATGCCGCCCACCTCGCGCCCACCCATGGCGTTAGGTTGTCCGGTGAGTGAAAATGGCCCAGCACCGAGCTTGCCGATTTGGCCAGTGGCCAAATGCAGGTTAATCAGTGCGGCGTTTTTGTCAGTGCCGTGTATGGATTGATTTAAACCCATGCAATACATGGATAAACTTGGCCCTGCGCCGAACCATTTGGCAGCGGTGATAATATCGGCTTCTTTAATCCCGCAAATGTCCGCCACCATTTTTGGGGTGTATTCCCGCACCGTGTCTTTCAACGCTGCAAAGCCGCTAGTATTGGCTTGAATAAATGCATTATCCAGCAAGCCCTCCCACAGCAACACGTGCAACATGCCGTTAAACAGCGCTACATCTGTGCCTGGCAAAATCGCAAGATGCAGGTCGGCAGACATGGCGGTGTCGGTTTTACGCGGGTCTACCACAATGATTTTTAAATCAGGATTTTTAGCTTTGGCGTCTTCAATACGCCTGAAAATAATCGGGTGCGCAAACGCAGTGTTAGAGCCTGCAATCAACAAACAGTTGGTGTGATCAATGTCTTCATAACACGCTGGTGGCGCATCAGAACCCAATGTGGTTTTATAGCCTGCCACCGCGGATGACATGCATAGCCGCGAATTGGAATCCACGTTATTGGTACCGATTAAGCCTTTAGCCAGCTTATTGAACACATAATAATCTTCAGTTAACAACTGTCCGGAAATATAAAACGCTACGCTATCCGGGCCGTGTTGTTTGATGGTGTCGGCAAACTTATCGGCGACAAAATCCAGCGAGTCATCCCAGCTGGCAGTTTGGCGCTGCGCATCACGCGAGGTACGCATTTCCGGGTAGAGCAGGCGGTTGTCTAACTTGGCAGTAAGGTGCAGGGTAGCGCCTTTGGTACACAAACGCCCGAAGTTCGCCGGATGATCCGGATCACCTTTGACATCAATAATCTGGTTGTTGTCAGAGTGAATAATCACCCCACAGCCCACGCCGCAATAACAACAAGTTGATTTGGTTTGTTTCATTGATTACTCTTCAATTAGGTTTTACTGCAGCTAAATATTGGTTCAAACTTAGAGTCGTCATTCCGGCGCAGGCCGGAATCCAGACAGGTTTATTGATGAAATAAATCTATGCATATAGAGCTATTTATTAAAAATTAGGATTGATAGTTTCTCACTAAAGTTACCGCTCTATTCACCACCTTGCCTGGATTCCGGCCTGCGCCGGAATGACACAGATGGATAGAAGTGATGTGAACAGAATAAAAGCGTAAATAAGAAGCCCCTAGTCCTTAGCCCCCAGCCCCTAGACTTTAGTCTTTCAACTCCAAATAAACAAACCCATCCTCAACTTTAGTGTTAAAGCACGCTGTCTGACCCACATCCGGCGCTTCGGCTTTGCCATCTACCAGACTGATTTTCCAACTATGTAGCGGGCAGGCCACTTTATCGCCGTACACAATGCCTTGTGACAGCGGGCCGCCTTTGTGTGGACATTGATTATTGATGGCAAAAATACGGTCATCTTCTAAACGAAACACGCCGATTTCGCTGTCTTTGTTTTTGACGACACGTGCCCCCAATTTAGGAATATCTTCCAGCAGCACTACTTTTACCCAACGACTCATGGTGTTCAATCCTTTATACAACTATTAATAAATAAATCAGTAAAAAATTCAGCATTAAAGAAAAAGTCGCAATCCATTGCCACTTTACAAATCTGGCACGCGCTACCAAAGGCGTTCTGGCCGGTGCCAAAATCGGTTTTAATTCGCCATATTCCAGTGCCAGCAGCATTTCCTCGGCAGTTTCAAAACGCGCTTCCGGCGTGCGTGCCACCGCTTTTAAAATAATATTTTCCAGCCAATACGGCGTATCCGGTCTGTATCTTGAAGGCGGCACCGGGTCCCCAAATTTAGGATGCTGAAACGGCTCCACCTCGCCATACGGGTATTTACGCGTCAGCAGATAATACAAAGTAACACCTGCGGCATAAATATCGCTACTCATATTAGCGGGCTTACCCTCAAACAATTCGGGCGCCATAAAGCTCGGTGTGCCAGGATTTTGCATAGCATCGATATTGCCGATGCCGGTACTCACCGCAATACCTAAATCCAGAATCCGTAAACGCTGGTCACTGGCCTGATGCACATTGGCCGGCTTAATATCACGATGCACAATATTCAAGCGGTGTAACGCGCCTATGCCGCGCATCATATCGATGCCGATTTTGGTCACGCCCGCCATAGTGAAATGGTGCCCGCTGTCCAGACGCTGCTGCAAAGTGGCGCCTTCATGCCAGCTCATAATAAAGTACAGCTTGCTGCGACGCTCTAAACTTACCGGAAACACCTGCGGCACATATTGCGATACCACACGCTTGGATAACCACTCTTCGTTCAATAAAGCGGCGCTACTTTCTGCATCACCCGCAAACAAAGACTGCAAGGTTTTTAACACAAATAACTGCCGCGTTTGCACATGGCGCACTTTATATAACAAACTGGCGCGCGACTCGTGCAGCAGTTCTACAATTTCAAAATCATCCAACACATCACCGACATTGAGTTTTTCTGGCACATTCAAATGGCGGCCACTGGCAATCAGTTCAGATAAGGTGTCGTTGCCCAGCGCTTCAATCTTCACCGCCACCGCCGTGCAGTTGTCTTGGCTGCCTTTTTCTAGCGCAGTGCGCGTTAAATAATTGCATAACAACGCAGGGTCATCGTAAAGCGCCAGACTTTTTTGCATGGTTTTGTCATCGACAGCATCCCACACGCCGTCACTCATGATGACAAATACATCACCCTGCGCCAATTCACCTTCAATAAAATCGACCACCAAATGCTGATCCAGACCCACGGCACGTTTCAGCACATGCCGCATATCCGGTCTATCCCACACGTGGTCAGTGGTCAGTTGCTTCAACACACCGCCACGATATAAATAAATACGTGTATCACCCACATGCGCGGCGTAATAACGCTGACCGCGCAACAGCAGTAAAGACAAGGTCGTTGCCATGCCTGCCATGTCGCGGTTGGCATTGGCTTGCGCCATTAGCCAGCGATTGGCGGCAGTTAATACTTTATCCAATGCTTTGAGCGGCTCCCAAGTATCGGGTGTGGCGTAGTAATCAGTCGTGACGGTTCTGATGGTCATTTCTGACGCTTCACCACCGCCGGCACTGCCGCTTACGCCATCCGCCACCGCAATAATGGCGCCTTTGACGTTAAGTTGTTCACGCGCAGGCGTCACCAGCCCAACGTAATCTTCATTACGCTGCCTGTGGCCGGTGAGGCTGGATTGACCTGTGCTGAACTTGAGTGACATTTGTAAATTAGCCTAAACCCTAACATTAAACCTTAGCCGTTGTAGCTGAGCCCCAAGTGGTTCTCCAACGGGTTTTCACGCCCATCAAACCCACCATCGCCATCACTGCTAAGCAAGCGAAAATCAGCAAGCCGATTTGATAGTTACCATAATGCTGTTTGAAATAACCTAGACTTGCCGCTAAGTAAAAACCGCCAATACCGCCTGCCATGCCAACCAAACCTGTCATGACGCCAATTTCTTTGCGGAAACGTTGTGGTACCAACTGGAACACCGCGCCATTACCCATACCTAATACTGCCATCACCGGCACAATAATCGCTAATGCAATTTGGTAAGTCGGTTGGCCAAAACTCATCATGGCTAATAATACCGCTGCCGCGCTGTACATCACCAATAAAGTTTTAACGCCGCCAATACGGTCAGCAATCACACCACCCAGCGGACGCACTAATGAACCGGCAAACACGCAGGCTGCGGTGCAATAACCTGCCACCACTGGGCCTAAGCTATATAAGTCATTAAAGTAAATAGTGAGTGACGAAGCCAAACCCACGAAACCGCCAAAGGTTACGCTATAGAAAAACATAAACCACCATGCGTCTTTATCTTTCAAAATCGCCAGATACTGACCCAAAGATTTAGGTGCTGGGGCATCGGGTGCATCTTTCGCATATACCATATACACCACCAATACGATGAGTAGCGGAATTAACGCTAAACCAAACACATTGTTCCAGCCAAACGCTACTGCCAAACCCGGTGCAAACAGCGCGGCAAACACAGTGCCCGAGTTACCCGCACCAGCAATGCCTAGCGCTGTGCCTTGATGCTCGGGCGGATACCAGCGTGATGCCAGCGGCAGCGCCACTGCAAACGCAGCACCGGCAAAACCCAGACCTAGACCTAACAGCAGCGCATGCTGAAATGTCTCAATGCCGTGCAGCCATGCCAGCAACAAACTTAAAATCACAATGACTTGGCCAATTAAACCGGCCATTTTTGGTTTGATTTGATCCACCAACACGCCCATGACAATTCTTAACAGCGCACCCGCTAATACAGGTGTTGCCACCATTAAACCTTTTTGCGATGGTGATAGCTGTAAATCTAAAGCCATTTGTACTGCCAACGGCCCCAGCAACACCCACACCATAAAACTTAAATCAAAATATAAAAATGAAGATAATAGCGTTGGGGTGTGCCCAGCCTTCCAGAAACTGCTTTTCATGATAGCCCCTTAATTAATAAAAAATTACACAGAAATTGTTTCAAACTCTTTGTACTGATTTGGTTTTTCCACACGCTCCGCCCATGGGTTCACCGCACCTTGCAAGGCATATAGCAAGCGCTCGTATGCGGCTTTTCTGCCCTCAGCATCTTCCACTACGCGCTGCTTGGCATATTCCAGACCCACACGCTCCAGCCAATGCACGGTGCGATCTAGATAACGCGCTTCTTCACGGTAAATCTGAATAAACGCGCCTGAATATTCCAGTACTTCATCGTGGGTTTTTACTTTGCACAGAAACTGCGCCACTTCGGTTTTGATGCCACCGTTGCCACCGACATAAATCTCCCAACCGGAATCCACGCCGATAATGCCCACATCTTTAATGCCGGATTCAGCGCAGTTACGTGGACAGCCTGACACGGCAAATTTCACTTTATGTGGCGCCCACATATGGTCGAAAGCTTTTTCAATATCAATGCCCATTTGCGTGGAGTTTTGCGTACCAAAACGACAGAACTCGGAGCCGACACAGGTTTTGACGGTACGAATACCTTTGGCATAGGCATAGCCTGACGGCATGTCCAGGTCTTTCCACATACCCACCAAATCTTCTTTTTTCACACCTAACAAATCGATACGCTGACCGCCGGTGACTTTCACCATCGGCACTGCGTATTTATCTGCCACATCGGCGATTTTGCGTAGTTGGTCAGGCGTAGTCACGCCGCCATACATACGCGGCACCACTGAATAAGTACCGTCTTTTTGGATATTGGCGTGCACACGCTCGTTAATGAAGCGTGATTGCGGATCGTCCACCGCTTCATGCGGCCAGGTGGAGAGCAAGTAATAATTCAGAGCTGGTCTACAAGTCGCGCAGCCGTTAGGCGTGTGCCACTGCATGCCTTTAATCGCATCGGGAATGTTAAGGTATTTATGGGTGCGGATTTCTGCACGTACTTCTTCATGATTTTTGTCAGAACAACCGCAAATCGCTTTGCTGGTAGAAGGTGGCGCATAGCCACCACCCAAGGTGCTGGCTAAAATCTGCTCTACCAAACCCACGCATGAGCCACAGCTAGAACCTGCTTTGGTTTGTTTTTTCACGTCATCGATGGTGAACAAGCCTTGGTCTTGAATGGCTTTGACGATGGTGCCTTTGCACACGCCATTACAGCCACAGACTTCCATTTCATTGGTCATGGCGGCAGCTTTATCCTGCCCTTGATGACCGGTATTACCAAGTGAATCCTGACCGAACATCAGGTAATCACGAATCTCGTGGATGGGTTTGCCATCCCTAAGCATCTGAAAATACCACGAACCATCCGTGGTATCCCCATACAGCACGCTGCCGATGATTTTGTCATCTTTGATGACGAGTTTTTTGTAAACCCCGCCAACTGCATCGTGTAAAACAATCTCTTCTGTCTCTGCATCACCTTCAAAATCACCGGCGCTGAATAAATCAATACCCGTCACTTTGAGTTTGGTGGAAGTCACAGAACCCTTATATTGGCCAATGCCAAAATTCGCCAAGTGCGTTGCGCATACTTTGGCCATTTCAAACAAAGGGGCTACTAATCCATAAGAAATACCGCGGTGGCTCACACATTCGCCCACAGAATACACACGCGGGTCAAAAGTTTGCATGGTGTCGTTGACCACAATACCGCGGTCGCAATGTATGCCGGCTGACTTTGCCAGCTCAAAGTTAGGGCGTATACCTACCGCCATCACTACCAAATCCGCAGGCAGCTCCATACCATCACTAAACTTAACCGCGGCAACACGGCCTTGATCATTGCCAATTAATTGCTCGGTATTGGTTTGCAACAGAAATTTTAGCCCTTTGGCTTCCAGGCTTTTTTGCAACATCAAGCCTGCGGTTTTATCCAGTTGTCTATCCAGCAGCCATTCGTTTCTATGCACCACCGTCACATCCATGCCCTGAATTTTCAGGCCATTGGCAGCTTCTAAGCCAAGTAAACCGCCACCAATCACCACGGCATGTTTGTGCGTTTTAGCGGTTTCTATCATATCGTTGGTATCTTTAATATCGCGATAGCCCAACACGCCTTGCAAGTCGGCGCCCGGCACTGGCAACATAAACGGCTTAGAACCAGTGGCAATCAGCAAGCGGTCATATTCGGCACTGGTGCCATCTGCGGTGTACACAATGCGATTTTTACGGTCAATTTTGTTCACGCGTGCGCTGGTATAAAGCGTGATGTTGTTTTCTGCATACCATTCACGGCTATTCAAAATAATGTCGTCAATCGTCTGCTCATTAGCGAGCACCGGTGACAGCATAATGCGGTTGTAATTCGGATAAGGCTCATCGCCAAATACGGTAATGTCATAAATTTCCGGAGCAATTTTTAATAATTCTTCTACAGTACGCATGCCCGCCATACCGTTGCCCACCAGCACTAATTTCATTTTTTGCATGATATTTCTCCCCCTCTAAGCCGCGACTTCTAAAGTCGCCAATAAATGCTTGCTATTCGCCAAACGCACCACATCACCAATCACGATAATCGCCGGACTGGCCAGTTTTTCTTGATGCACCGCCATCGGCAACATCGCCAGTGGCGCAATCACATGACGCTCGGTTTCTAGTGTGCCATGCTGAATCGCAATCGCATGCATTTGCGCATCCATGCCGGCCTCTATCAGTTCACGCACAATTTCCGCTACTTTTTTGATGCCCATGTAAATCACCAGCGTGGTTTTACCTGCTACCAGCGCCTGCCAGTTCAGCGGGGCGCCATCTTGGGTATGGCCGGTAATCATAGTCACACCGTGGGTAAACTCACGATGCGTGACCGGCACGCCCATACTGGCTGGCACGGCAATGCCGCTGGTCACGCCGGAAATCACTTCCACCTCTACACCAGCTTCTCGAAGTGCCAACATTTCTTCACCACCGCGCCCGAATAAAAATGGGTCGCCACCTTTGAGACGCACCACGGTTTCGCCATGTGTCGCGAGTGATATAAGCATGCGGTTGATAAAGTTTTGTGGCGTAGACTTACAACCACCGCGCTTACCTACGTACACCACTCTGGCCTGTGTGCAGTGTTTGAGTACGTCGTCGTTCACCAAGTCGTCTACCAGCACCACATTGGCGCTATTTAAGGCATGTACTGCCTTTAAGGTAATCAACTCCGGGTCACCCGGACCTGCGCCTACTAAAAAAACTTTACCTGTCATGATTTGCTACCACCTGTCTAAAAAATATATTGCTTAATACTGTCTGGCTCACTTAAAAACTGTAGCTCGCTGTCAGCCACACTTTTTCGGTGTCTTTAATACGTGCAGCGGCATATTGGTCTTGCTCTGAAAATCTGCCGTATTCCAGCTTGGTAGCCACTTGCTTGTTGTATTGATAGCTGGCTGAAGCGTTCCACTCGGTGCCGTATTCGTTACCTGTGCCGCCGCCCACTTTGTTGAAACTTTCATCAGCATTAATCCAGTGATAATCTGCATAAAATCCAAAGTCACCGTATTTATAAGTCGCGCTAATAAAGGTGTCGCGGATGCCTTGTTTTGGCGTGGTTAAGAATTTGTCAGTCCAACCCTGAAACAAATGGTTGGTGCCGAATGGCGTTTGAAAGGCATATTGGCTATCGTTGCTGCTCAGCAACTCTTGGTCGGCACGCAAGGTAAAGTTGCCGAAGCCTGCACCCGCGCCCAGCTTGTAATAATGGGCATCAATGCGGCTGTCGCCACCTGAAAAATCTTGCTGTTTCGCATATTCAGCGGTGTAAAGTAGTTTCCAGCTATCGTCCAGTTTGCGTGCGCCATCTAAACGCAAGCCCAGCGTGCGATTAGATTGGTTAGCAGCATCGTTACTGAGCCATGCTCTGCCAAAACCCAAATCATCAAAGCTAGAAAAATAACCGTAGCCCGACAATGACTCGGTAGGTGAAAAGCGATATTTCACGTTGGCAATATCCAACGCACCATCGCTGCGGCGTTTAGTGTTGATTTGACGCACTGCTTCAAAATGCGCTAAATACACCTCGGTATTTGCCAGTGATTTATTCAGCACCGACACACCATCAAACACTTGCATCACCTGACGAAACGCAATGTCACCAATGAAACGTACGTTATCTAAATTTAATTGCTGGCGACCGAGTTTGATATTGGTTTTATCAATCGCGCTGATATCCACATAAAGCTGATTCACGCCGGTGTAGCTCGGGTCTACAATTTTGGCAAATGCAGCCTGACCCGGCTCGTTGGAATAAGCGTAAATGGGGCCGCTGTTTGGGGTGCCATCATTAAAATGGTCTTGCAGTTTTGAAACATCAATCAACTGCGCTGCCAAGCTTACGCCTTGCACTGGGGCTGTTTGCCAACCAAGCAAAGTGCGCAGGGTTAGGCCATTGGCGTTGGTCAAACCATCCTGATTCACATGCTCATAACGTAAACGCAAGCTACTTAAGCTTTTGCCATTTTTAACCGCTTCAATCAATTGGTTGTTGCTCACCGCATCAGCCGCCTCGGCACTCACTAATGCAGAAGCGAGCGCCAACCCCACACTTAATTTAATCAAGTTGGTTTTTGCGAGTATGTATGTGTGGTTCATTTGTTAGCCTTTATCAAAAATTTAAATTTAATTAAGCGCGAATACTAAAATTGTCTGCATATGCCGCTGGGTGGCTGCCATCCCAAATCACTTCATCGATTAAACGACTGCTGCGCATGTTGTGTTGCGGTACGGCAATTTCCATCGCTTGTGCCGCTTGCTGATATAAATCGATGCGGTTCACTTTGTTAGCCACTGCCAGATAATCCGGGTGCGCTTTCAACAAGCCCCAGCGTTTGAATTGGGTCATAAACCACATGGCGTCAGATAGATAGGGATAAGTCACCGCGCCATCGTTGAAAAATTTAATGGCATGCGCGTCTTGCCATTGTTTGCCGTTGCCATTGTCGTATTGGCCTATAAAACGGTCATAGATTACTTGCTGTGGTGCATTGACATATTCTTTGGCTGCCAGCACCGCAGTCACCTCACTGCGATTCGCCATCACATCTAAATAGCGGCAAGCTTCCAGCACCGCCATGATCATGGCTCGACAGGTTTGTGGGTAAGCATTGGCAAATTCAGCGGTCACACCCAATACCTTTTCTGGGTGGTCAGCCCAGATGTCTTGGCTAGTCGCCACAGTGAAACCCACGTTGTCATACACTGCACGTGCGTTCCAAGGCTCGCCGGCGCAATAGCCCGCCACGTTGCCCGCGCTGATGTTGGCAACCATTTGCGGCGGCGAAACCACCGTGGTTTTGATGTCATGCAGCGGATGTATATTTTGACTGGCCAGCCAGTAATAGAGCCACATGGCATGCGTGCCGGTAGGAAAAGTCTGTGCGAAACTCAGCTTTGAAGTGTGCTGTTTTAAAAATTCGCTTAAATCACTGCCAGTGACAATACCCAGCGTTTTTAATTGATTTGATAAGGTGATGCCTTGGCCGTTTTGATTGAGCGTCATGAGCACTGCCATGGCTTTTTGCTGCGCGCCTATACCCAACTCCACGCCATACACCATGCCATACAGTGCATGTGCTGCATGCAAATCACCGCTGATGAGTTTGTCGCGAATTGCTGACCATGAAGCCTCTTTACTGAGGCGTATCTTGATGCCGTACTTTTCGTCGAAGCCCATGGTGGACGCCAGCACCAACGGCGCGCAATCCGTTAACGGGATAAATCCGATATTGACTTCTGTCAGCTCTGGCTTGATTGCTTGCATGTGTTTCACCCTAAATATGCAAATTCAAAAAACAAAAAAGGCGTCCTGCAGCTGGTTAAAAAAATTAACCATTGCAAGGACGCCTTTGTCCGCTTGGCAGCATGCGCTGCTTAAACTTTGTTACTGATAAAACTTAAAATTTGGTGTTACTAAAACCCGGTGTTACTAAAACTTAGTGTTGCTCACTGCTTGGCATGACAAGCTGACGATTAAAACGACCCCGTTGCCGTTTCAATCACTTGTTTTGCCAATACTGCAATTCGCTGGTTTTGACGCATCGCCATGCTGCGCAACATTGCATAAGCATGATCTTCATCAAAACCGTGTTCTTTCATGAGCAGGCCTTTGGCTTTTTCAAGCACTTTGCGCTCTGCTAGTTTGAGTTTGGTTTGACCCAACTCATCTCTTAACGACTTTACTTCTTCAAATCTGACTATCGCGGCATTAATCACCGGCGCCAGACTCTCGCTAGGCAAGCTGCCGACTACATATGCAGAAACACCAGCTTTGGTAGCTTCACGCATTTTTTCAATATCACCATCATGCGTAAACATCACAATCGGTTTAGGCACTGATGCATTCATCACACACAAGTTTTCTAAGGTATCGCGGCTTGGAGACTCGGTATCAATAATCACAATATCCGGCTTTAACTCCAGCACCGCATCGTCTAAATTAGCGGTACTAGTTAAGTGCGCTATCACTTGGTAACCAGCATTGGTTAAGAGCTGCGTTAATGGCACAGCTCTTAACCAATCATCATCAACCAACATTACAGATAGCATGTGCTACGCCTAAATAAAACTTTCAATGTAGTTAAAGCAATATGTATGCCTACTGCCATTTAATATGGCTAAGTCCATGAAAGATAAGTATTAAGGTTTTTTAGAACGATTTGCAGATGCGCCTGTGCACCAATTGTATGCACCATAGCTGTGCTGGGAGATTAAATCATGGGGCAGATGACGCTCACATAATGACGCTGACTCTGTTGCGTCCGGTATCTTTAGCTTGATACAGCGCTTTGTCTGCAGCTGAAATCATGTTGTTGTAATCGTTGCCTGCACTGGTAGATTCAGACACACCGATACTAATTGAGCTTTGAATTGCATGATCATTGATGATATGTGGTGTCTTAGCGTAAGCCAGCCTGAGTCGATTGGCTAAGCTAAGCGCATCTTCGACACTGGTAGAAGGCAACAAAATGCAGAATTCATCACCACCATAACGGGCAAAATAATCTTCAGCACGAATGGATGCAAACACTATTCTGGCAAAGCGGCGCAACACCTCATCACCCACTAAATGTCCATAGTTGTCATTAATGAGTTTGAAATTATCAATATCGATTAACATCAGAGAATAATAATCACCGCTACGTTCATAGCGCGACTGTAACCGAATCAGCTCACTTTCCAGTTCGCGCCGATTAAACGCACCAGTGAGATTGTCGCGCGCAGCCACGTGTTCAATTTCAGACACCAATTCACGATTTAACATCAGCAAAAAACCAAAAGTAATGCATAACTGCAACAAACAGCTCAGCAGCAAAGAGTTGGGATTCATGGGTATATTCGAATACAGCGTGTAAGCGGTGGGTAACTGATAAATGAACACCGCTCTTGCCAGCAACACCAAGGCCAGCACGGCAAACATAATGCCGGTAAAATAAGTGGCAGTTTTAACTGCTGGTTTAATGTATTTAAACAGCATGAAACTACAAGCGATGTAGCCCGCAGCAAACACCAGCGAATTTGCAATTGAGCGATTTGCAATACTAGGCTGTACAAACTCAAACCAAGCAGTCTGCACAAATACTAAAGCGATAAACAATAAGCCTTGCCAGCCATAACTTGATTGCGACCGAAACGCGCGTATGCCATTAAATTGCAACACGATACTGGCACCCAATAATGTGCAGCCAACTAGCAAGGCAAGTTTAGCGCTATCAGTGGTGGTTTTAAAAAAGAAACATAAACCTAGACCCAAGCCTATGCACAAACATGCTAATGCCCATTGTTTTACGCTAATGACTAATCTGGTATTGAGGCCGGCAAACATAACCAAACCGGCAAACATGACGGAGAGTACGGAAAACAACACTAGTATTGTGCGGACGTCTAAATCCATTGCTTTTCACAAACTCAAATTTGACAAAAAAGATGATATTACTTGAATATCATCTTTTTTGTTTATTAGTTAAGGTAAATTCAATGCTAAAAATAGTCAGATTGTGGTAGTTAATTTAAGCCCGACAATCCCAGCAACAATTAATGACAAACTGATAATCCTGCCTGCATTTGCCGATTCATCAAATAAATAAATACCAAAAATTGCCGTGCCCACCGCTCCGATACCTACCCAAACTGCATAAGCGGTGCCAACCGGTAACACTTTCATGGCTATACCGAGCAACCAAACACTCAGCACCATTGCAAACACCGTGCCCACTGTTGGCCACAATTTTGAAAAACCATCGGTATACTTAAGGCCAACAGCCCAGACAACTTCTAGCAATCCAGCCAATACCAAAATTCCCCAGCTCATATCAAAATACCCTTTAAAATTTGGGCTGTCCCAGAATCGTTAGAATCCAACAGGGTCATCCCCGTGGTAGTACTTAACATGAGTCTAGTACTGAGCTTAGTTTAGCACTAGAATTTAATCGCCGCTAATCATGTCCGGCCAGTGGTAAATATACAGTAGCTGTGTTCATGGTTTTGCGTAAGCACCATTCATGATCAACAATAGTGCTTATAAATCGAATCGGCTCATAATGCATTCATACAAACACGGTGTGGGGCCGGTTTGAAAAATAAACAACAGGAGAATTATTATGTGGACAACACCAGCAGCTACTGAAATGCGTTTTGGCTTTGAAGTAACAATGTACGTAATGAACAAATAATAATTGTTCTTAATGGCTCAGTAAAAAACCTGACTTAGTTCAGGTTTTTTTATTTGTGCAACTCTGATGCTGCGGCAGTTTCAAATACAGTCGTTACATTTGACTTACAACTTAAATGCGTTAATGGCTAATTTTTCAGGATATTTGGTTGAATATAACCAAAAATGTAAAAATTTTGTAATTTAATCAATCACATATGCAACCTTGTTAAAATACTTTGTCTTAACAAAAAATGCAGCGCAAATTTAAGCCTGTATTCCATTGATCAATTCATAAGGAGATTTATATGTTTCGTCTATCTTTAGGTGCAACTTTGGTTGCAGCAGCATTATTCAGTACAAGCGCAATTGCTGGCCATGACACATTAAAACCAAAAGCTTACGATAGCCTAGGTAAATGTGTTAAAGCCGCCTTAGCCGCAAAAGAAGGTACGATTGTTAAAACCGAATTCAAAACAGAAAAAAAAGTAGGCGTTTACGAATTTGATATTGAAGGTGCAGATGGCAAAGCTTGGGACGTTGAATGCGATGCAAAAACTAGCAAAATTATTGAAATTGAAGAAGAAGTAAAAGCAGACGACGCAAGATTCACAGCAGCTGCAAAAGTGTCTGAAGCAGACGCAAAAGCCACTGCACTAGCTGCACACCCTGGCACTGTGGTTGAAACCGAATATGAAATTGAAGCCGATGGTAAAGCTTCTTACGAATTCGATATTCTTGAAGCTGACAAAGAAGAAATCAAAGTTGAAGTTGACGCAACAACAGGCAAAATTGTTGAAGTGAGTTATGAAAGCTATCAAATCGGCAAAGAGTAATTAACGGTAATCGTTAAACTTTTTGATTGTTAGATTAAGGGGCTACGGCCCCTTTTCTATGTCCGCTAGTTGAAAGCTGGATGACCTGCATCAAATATTGTTCTCGATAAATACATATAGTTGTAAGATATTTATAAACAAATAAGTTTATGATTAATGCGTAACTAACAACCACCGGGAGAACATCATGAATAAATTCATCATCACACTTTTACTCAGCACTTTTTGTTTAAGCGCCTATGCTGGCACGCAACAAGAGCGCATGAAAACCTGCAATGCCGATGCTGGCAAGAAATCACTAGCTGGCGATGAACGCAAAGCGTTTATGAAAGACTGTTTATCCGGCAAGCAAGAAGCCGCAGCCAATACACAGCAAGACAAAATGAAGACCTGCAACGCTGATGCAGCCAAAAAAGAATTAAAAGGCGACGAACGCAAAGCGTTTATGAAAACTTGCTTATCCAGCAAAAAAGAACCCGCGCTCACTTCACAGCAAGACAAAATGAAAACTTGTAATGCCGACCCTAAAGCAAAAACACTCAAGGGCGATGAGCGTAAAGCATTTATGAAATCATGCTTGTCTGCTAAATAAGCTGTTTAAGGTGACATAACAGCACAATAAAAAATGGGGAGATTAGCCCCATTTTTTATTGAATTATTTTTTAACCGCACCCGGTTTATGAATCACAGAACCCGACACTACCACCACTTTTTTATCTTGCTTGGGCTTTTTGACTTCTTTGTTTTTGCGTTGCTGACCTTTTGCCATGATATTTCCCCTGAAGTTTGCAGTATTCATGATAGGCTGATGAAGAAATATAGGGGGATTATTTCCAAGGTATTGCAGTGCTAGTATCAAGCTGCAAGCATGACTATTGTGAGATATGGTCGGCGTGGAGAGATTCGAACTCCCGACATCCTGCTCCCAAAGCAGGCGCGCTACCAGGCTACGCTACACGCCGAAGGCCGGCACTATACGCAGAACACTCCAAGCCGTCAACACAGCGCTGATTTGATTTCTTAAATCAGCGCTTTTCAACTATAGCTTCTTGCCACCAGGTCCGGCAAAAAACCAAACTACCATACCGACCACTGGGAAAATAAGCACCGCTAAAATCCATAGTATTTTTTCTAAGCCAGAGGCAGACGACTGAATGATTTTAACAATCGCAAAGATGTCTAAAACCAGAATGAGCAAAGCAATAATGGAAGTCATATCGTTTCCCTTTGTTATATGTAAATCTGCACCATGCCGCTAGTTCAGTTCAGTAGTTCATTGAATTGAGTTGATGCAATGTATGACATATTACAAGCAAAAGCATGACCTGCGTAAAATGTTAGCTTTGATGGCCACGCATTAAAAACGTGTACTCAGACTAATCAGCCAATCCGGTGATATGGCAACTAGCACTGATTCTAAATGCTTATCTAAACCGGTCAGTATCATGATGCCTAATAACAGCATCACACCCCCTAAAACTTGTTTGCCAAGTTTTCCAGCCGCAAATAACTTGCCTCTTACGTTCATCATCACTTGACGCGATAACATGCCTAATAAAATTAACGGCAAGCCTGCTCCCAAGCCAAAGATAGCCATGATAATCACCACTTGCTGTAACTGCTGACCTTGGCTGGCGAGCGTGACTGTTGCGCCCAAAATTGGCCCGACACATGGACTCCATACAACGCCTAGTAACAAACCTAAGCCAAATTGACCTGATAACGAATCAGTAGATAGTTTATTCAGTAAATACTGACCTGACCCACCCAGCCCTGAGGTGACACTGGCAAAGCGCGCTTGCAAACTTGCAGATAAAAGAATGACGCCAAACAAAATGAACAAATAAGCTGCAATGTTGCGAAATAGCGCTTGGTCTATGCCTAATGTGTCGCCCAAAGTGGCAAGAAACACGCCGATCACGGTAAAAGAAATTGCCAACCCCAGCGCTAAGGCGTAAGGCCCCAAGCGATGCGTGTTGAGCGCTGTGCCAACAATGATGGGAACCAGAGGTAACACACAAGGCGAAAGAATCGACAACACCCCGGCGATAAAACTCAAACCATAAGTCGTGATGCTAATAAGCATAACTAAGGCCTAAAGTGCTTTTTGCACTAAAGATTCAATCCCCAAAGCGCTGGTATCGCCCAAGCTACGGCCAACTTCTTTACCGTTTTTGAAAACGATTAATGTGCTTTGTCTTTTAACACTGAATTTTTTAAGTGCATCTTTTTGGCTATCAAAATCTACATGCACCGCCACCACTTGCTGAAACTCTTTTTGTGCTAATACATCTTTCAGCACTGGCGCTTGTGCGCGGCATGTTGAACACCAAGGCGCGTGCACTGCTACCACCATTGATTTTCCGGCTTTTAATTGTGCATCAAAACTAGCTTCATCAAACTTTGCAGCATCTGCAAAACTTGCCATGCTCATTAACAAGGTCAATGTTGCGATCACTAAAGATAAAAAGTATTTCATATATTCTTTCAGCAGATTAAAGGTACCGATTAGTCGCACATAAACATTAATGCTTACACTAAATGTAAGGTTTTTGTAAATCTCACGACGAAGTAGCACGTATGACGATGCGTTGTACGCATTAAAGACTTTTTTGAGGAGATTATGATGGCAGTTCAAAGTTCTAAATTGCGTTCAGGCGCATTGATTGCGGCAGGTGCTGCGGCACTTATCTTATCCGGCTGTGCAGGCAGCGGCACCACAAAAGCTGCCAATGCAGCTTCTGTTCATTGCGTAGGCGTTAACGCCTGCAAAGGTACTAGCGATTGCAAAACCGCTGGTAATGCATGTAAATGTAAATTTCAGTGCAAAAATGCACCAGATCTCTTAGGGATTTGCGTGTAGAAGTGCACCACCCTAGGAGTTGTTAAACTCTCGCAATTTTGCGAGGCT
>NCHI01000174.1 GCA_002281815.1 Methylotenera sp. 24-45-7 | reverse complement strand
TCCAGACGCGGCCGCTTTGAGCAGGCAGACGGCGGCACATTATTTTTGGACGAAATTGGCGATATGCCATCTGATCTGCAAACGCGCTTATTACGCGTGCTGAGCGATGGTCAGTTTTATCGTGTAGGCGGCCATCAGCCCATTAAAGTTAATGTACGCATTATTGCCGCTACCCATCAAGATTTAGAACAGCGCGTTAAAAATGGCTTATTCCGTGAAGACTTATTTCACCGCCTGAATGTCATCCGCCTGCGCCTGCCAGCATTGCGTGAACGCAGAGAAGATATTCCGCTGCTGATTAAACACTTTTTGCAGCACAGTGCATCGGAACTAGGCGTAGAAACCAAACAGCCATCAGTGGCCGCGCTTAAATACTTAAGCGCTGTGAACTGGAGTGGTAACGTTAGACAACTTGAAAACGTCTGCCATTGGCTCACGGTGATGGCACCTGGGCAAAATATTGATATCGCTGATTTACCACCTGAACTCAAAGATGATCAGAATATCAGCAGCAGCGGGGCCTCGTGGCAAGAAGCGCTTGCTAACGAAGTCACTGATGCTCTCAACCGTGGTGAGTTAAATGTGTTGGAAACCCGCACCCATACCTTTGAACGCATTTTAATTGAGAAGGCCTTGGAGCACACACACGGACGGCGCATTGAAGCAGCCACACAGCTCGGCATTGGGCGCAATACGCTTACTCGGAAAATTCAAGAGCTTGGTATTGAAGAATAGTGAAGTGTAGCTAAATTGAATCCATAAAGCGCACTGAAACTCATTAGGTTAACATTGCGCTATATGTTTATACTGATCTTGTAAAAATCTATTTACAAGAAAAAATCATCTCGCGAAATATACCTCTGCTATCGTTCTTTCTCTCTATCACATCATAGCCATTTGGGCATGTGCGTTTTGCTTTTCTGTGGCAACTACCCCAGTCTTCCACAGTACCACTACATGTTGTTTTAAACGTTTTAGTGTCTCTGAATTGCACCACAGGCTGCTCTTCGCCTTTCATCAACTGTGCGCAAGCTACAGTCGATAACGCTATCAATACTATCAAAACTTTATACATAATCATCTTTCAGATAATAAAAAACGGCACCCGAAGATGCCGTTTTATTATACTTCAAAACTAAACAGGGTTAACCCTGCGTAATCCTAGAAGAATAAGATACCGCCCAATGAGAAGTTGTCATTGTCAGAATCTTTAACACCAGCTAAATGTGACTCAGATGAAGTACGGTTGTACTCAGCAACTAAGTTCAAGTGTTTAGTCAATGGGTGGTAAGCACCAACTGTCCAACGCTCATTTTTCTTAACTAGGTCAAGACCAGCATCAGCTCTGTTGTCATCTAATTTAGACACACCGTAAGCTAAACCAAGTTTAGTACCCACGCCTGGCAATGTGTATGTACCTTGTAAGTAACCACCGTCTGAATCACGACGTTTACCATCTTCACTGAATGCGTTTACCAAGAAACCTGTGGTACCAAGACCTTTACCGTCGTAGTAGTAAGCTGTTAAACCGAAACCAGCAACGTTTACGTTAGCACCAACATCGAAACCGCGTGCTGTTTCATCTCTGAAACCAACGATAGTACCGCCGTTCAAATCTTGAGCTTTTTGATAGATAGCACCTGCCCAAACTTTACCAGCTACATCGCCAGCAAACTCGTAAGTTGCTTGTGCTTCGAAACCTGGTTTGCTTGTTGATGCATTAGTAACGTTAGCTAACACGTCACCGTCGATTGCATTCCATGCTTGCATTACACCAGCTGTAACGCTGAAACCGTTCCAGTTTGGTGTTGTGTATGAAATTTGTGATTTCCAGTCAGCGTAGATGTAACCGGTACCGATACCACCTAATGTAGTTGTACCAGCAGCGTTAGCACCAGCACCGCCAACACCTAACAATGTCATGTCGTTCAAGATAGCCGCTGAAGCGAAAATACCTAAGTCACGACCAGCTTTGATAGTACCCCATGATTTGTCACCAAAAGTGAAAAATGCTTGACGGTTTTCTTGTTGGCCTGCACCAGCGTTTAGAG
>NCHI01000022.1 GCA_002281815.1 Methylotenera sp. 24-45-7 | reverse complement strand
CATATTGATTACGCAATATACCTCTCCAAGTTTATAAGCGCTTTTTGCAGAAGCGCTATTTTTTTGTCCATCACTTTTAAACCCCATCGCAGGCTTGATTTAACGCAAGCATCGTTAACACTCAGATTGACCCGCATCAGTGAACAGCGCAAGATTAGCTTTACCGATTTGACTGTCGTTGATGGAGGTTGCCGTGATGCTATCAAAAAAACACCGTTTATTTTTTCATGTTTGCTTCGCATTGAGTGGACTAATGTTTACAAGCTTTTCGGTGGTGGCCGAGCCGCTACAAACAGATAGTTCGCGTGGAAAGTTGCTATATTCTTTGCACTGCATTGCCTGCCACAACGAGCAAGTGCATTGGTTAGCGAATAAAAAAGCCAGTGACTGGCCTAGTTTGATTGCACAAGTAAAGCTGTGGCAAAACATTTCAAATCTGAAATGGAGCGAAAAAGATGTTGATAACGTGGCTAGGTATTTGAACAACGTTTATTACCATTACCCAACGCCCAACACTGTAGCGGGCAAAAAATAATAGCGCTCAAAACTTCTCCACAAAATCTGTGGATAACTTTGTGATTAATTGTGTAACGAATCTGTAACTAACAGATTTGTAACACTTTTTTAAAATCGCTTACATTTTAAACCATTATTAATTTCATTAAAATCAACAACTTGCAAATCAGCCATTGATTGATAAGGCTTTTTTGGCTTTATTAAAGCATTACTTTAACTGGTGTGCATAACTGGTGCATGTTTAACCCTGCAAAACCTTTATTTTGCAAGCTTTTCTCAGTTTTTTTAATCATAAATTCCAAACAAAAACTAATACCTCAGCCATCACATCTGATATGACATTAAGTGACTTTTAGTCGCCAATGCCCCTATCAGCAAGCAAAGCGTAGCCACTAAGGTTAGATTTCGGCGCAATGGCAAATACCATGGTGCGAGGCTGACTTTTTTGGCCAGCGATTCATCTCGCCATAAAGCCAGCAAGAAAAAAATAATCAAAAGCATAAAGCCATAAAACCTTGGTATCGACATCGCGAACCATGCGACTAAAGACGGGGTAACGCTCCACAAAAATAAACTGCTTTGTTTACTGGCAGGTAAAGTTGGCAAGGTCATAGCAAATGACCAATGCAATGCGCCCACAAACGTCAAAATAATTGCACCGTAGCTGAGTAAGAAATGCTGCCACATACCAAAGTGGTTATGATCATCAAATAAAAACACAGTGAGCACAATAAATGGCAGTAAGCCTGCATAGCCCAGCAAATTAGGTAAGGTGGATTTCGTTTGATGATTCATAGGATAGAGGTATAAAAAAAGTGAATGTTTGAAGGCTAGCGTGAATAGTTAATGCAAATACGGTCATTACTGAATGTTTATAATTTGCGTGTTTTTGCCACGCAACGCTTTCAACAGCAGCTTATAAGTGTCATGGTCAAATGCAAACACGGTTTTGCTGTTTAACGCGGCTTCCATTTCTGCTTCATTGTCTACTGTAGCAATGTGGCACCACTGGTCAAACACATGAATCTCGGTTTTTCCGGTTTCTGCGTCGTGTTCACGAATGCCAATTTTGGACGGATATGGCCACGACTTTAAACGGTGTGCAGCCAATGCCTGCTGCAAGCGTAAATGATGCATGAACTTTGGCTCTTTGCCAGCACAAGCGCCTTTGCAACGCTTTAGCTGGTGTGCAAAACACGCACCTTTACCAGCTTCTAAACCCAACAAACGTGGGCAAAGCTGATGATTTTCAGCAATCTGTCGCAACGCTTCTACTGCCTGTTTTTTAGTTCTGAATGTTCCAAACAAGCTGCCCATGATATCTGCACTAATTTCATCTTCGCGCTTCAAGCTCACATGCGGCGTCACTTCAAAATCATGACTGATTTGCCATGAGCATAGCTGACGCTCACTGCGTAGCTGGCGGTTATAAATCGGCTGTTTTTCTTTCACCAAACGCGACTCCAGCAGCAAGGCACCCAGCTCACCCGCCGTTTGTATCCACTCCACCTGTTTGATTTCCTGCGAAATACGCATCTCTTTAGTAGAGGCATGGTCGGCACTAAAATGCGACATGACACGGTCACGCAGGTTGACACTTTTGCCTATATAAAGCGGCAAGGACGAGTCTCCATAAAACAGATAAACCCCAGCCGATTCTGGTAAGTCGTCTACCAATTGATGATCAAGCCCGCTGGGTAGGCTGGGACGTTTAGCCAGCACACTAGCAGCTTCTTCAATGGCTTTTAACCCCAACTGTTGTGTGGCAGATTGTATAAAGCCTATCATCAGCTCTACGTCGCCCATCGCCCGATGTCGGGCATTGGTTGTGAGCTGATGGCGCTGCATAATCGCATCTAAACTGTGAGAGCGATGCTCTGGGTATAGCAAACGCGACAGCTTCACCGTGCATATCACGCGCTGCCTTAGGCTATGGCCCAAGCGTTTGAATTCACTTTTTAAAAAACCATGATCAAAGCGCACATTATGCGCGGCCATCACTGCACCATCCAAATATTCCGCCAACGTATCAGCCACCTCGGCAAAGGTCGGCGCACTCTGCACCATGTCGTTAGTGATACCGGTCAGCTGTTGTATAAAAGGTGGAATTGTAGTTTCTGGATTTACCAAAGTTTGCCAACGCGCCACTTCTTTACCGTTTTCAAATCGCACTAATGCAATTTCGGTAATACGATCTTTTAATGGCGTGGCGCCAGTGGTTTCTAAATCTAAAAATGTCACTACAGGTAGCATGCTAACTTTCAATCAGGTAATGTGGCGCCTTACTATGAACATAAATAAACAAATATGTTCATGATTTTGCTTAAGCCTCATTCATGAACAACAATAGTGCTTATAAATGCGGCGCGTTCATAATGCACTCATACAAACACGGCATGAGGTCGGTTTGAAAAATAAACTTTGGAGAAATATTATGTGGACAACACCAGCAGCTACAGAAATGCGTTTTGGCTTTGAAGTAACAATGTACGTAATGAACAAATAATCATTGTTCTTAACGGCAAAATAAAAAACCTGACTTAGTTCAGGTTTTTTTATTTGTACGCAACATAGAACAACTGTTCAAAGGTATAGTCTCAGCCTACATCTTAAGTTTCAAGAAAGTTTAATAATGAATAACGAAACAAGCCCTCAATACCAGCGCGCCTCATGCTTAGAAGAGCTGGTGGCTGACACCTGCTTTTGCAAATTACGTGAATTTTGTCATGATAAAAATAGTGCCGAATGTATGAAACACAGAAATATTTATCAAGAGTTCATGCAAAGTAAATCTAACAAAGCTTAACGACAATTGCAGATAATCAACACTGGTAAATTCATCGTGTAAAAAATTAGCTAGTCATCACTAGCTAATTTTTTACACATCATTTCAATAGTTGTTGTATCATTGAAATATGGACAACATTAAAGCCACCACCGTTTTTGAATCTTTATCATCCGCAGTGCGGCTGGATGTATTTAGACTATTAGTCAAACAAGGGCTAGATGGCATGGTAGCGGGTGAGATTGCCAGCACACTCAACATTCCGGCTAACAACTTATCGTTTCATTTAAAAGCCATGACCCATGCCGACATGGTAAGCGTAGTGCAAGAGGGTCGCTATCAACGCTATCGCGCCAACCTAACGTTGATGTTTGCACTTGTAGACTACCTTACTGAAGAATGCTGCGCAGGTAAGCCGGAACAATGTGCCAGCTTAAATAGCAGCACTGCATGCGCGCCCAAATAACACCATAAACCCAGAGGCTCTAACAACATGAATGTATTGTTTTTATGCACCGGCAACTCTTGCCGCTCTATTCTGGCTGAGGCTACTTTTAACCATTTAGCACCCGCAGGCTGGCATGGCATGAGCGCTGGCAGCAAACCTACTGGCGAGGTACACCCTCGCTCACTTGCGCTGCTCGCACGCGAAGGCATTGCAACCGAAGGTTATTACAGCAAGTCCTGGGATAGCTTGCCAGTAACGCCAGATATTGTGATTTCGGTGTGCGGCAACGCAGCCAATGAAACCTGCCCGGTTTACCTAGGGCAAGTATTAAGAAGCCACTGGGGCGTTGCAGACCCAGCGCATGCAACAGGTACCGACGCAGAAATTGATGCCGCATTTATGCAGGCCTATCAAATATTGCGCGCACGTATTGAAGCATTTTTAGCGCTGCCTCTTGAAGAGCTTCAACAAAACAAGACTGCTCTCAAAGCTGCGATGGATAAAATTGCAGTCGAAATTGTTTAAGGAGAATCATCATGAAATCAATTCAAATTTATGACCCTGCCATGTGTTGCAGCAGCGGCGTATGTGGCACCGATGTAGACCAACAATTAGTGAATTTTTCCGCAGATGCAGATTGGGCAAAACAGCAAGGTGTCAGCATTGAGCGTTTTAATTTGGCACAGCAGCCCATGCAGTTCGCCAACAATCAAGTGGTGCGGAGTTTTTTAAAGCGCTCTGGCGAAGAGGCTTTGCCATTGGTGCTAGTAGACGGCGAGGTAGCGCTGGCTGGACGCTATCCTAACCGCAGCGAACTAGCACGCTGGGCGGATATTCAGATGGTGGAAATTACCGCCCCGGCTTCATGCTGCAACGCTGGAAAATGTTGTTAGGTATTATCAATGAAGTTTCTTGAACAACCCCCTCGTTTTTTGTTTTTTACTGGCAAAGGCGGTGTAGGCAAAACCTCTATCGCCTGTGCCAGCGCCATTGAATTGGCAGCACTTGGTAAGCGCGTGCTGCTAGTCAGCACCGACCCAGCATCAAATGTAGGACAGGTATTTGGTGTAAATATTGGCAATCATATTACCGATATTGCAGCGGTGCCAAACTTGAGCGCGCTTGAGATTGACCCACAAGCTGCAGCACAAGAGTATCGCAATCGGATTGTAGACCCAGTGCGCGGCAAATTGCCTGACAGCATTGTAAAAGGCATTGAAGAACAGTTATCCGGTGTCTGTACCACGGAAATTGCTGCATTCGATGAATTTACCGCCCTACTCATCGATTCAAGACAAACCCATGATTATGACCACATCCTGTTTGACACCGCGCCTACAGGCCACACCATTCGTTTATTACAATTACCGGGCGCATGGAGTGGGTTTTTAGAAGCAGGCAAAGGTGACGCCTCGTGTTTGGGGCCATTGGCCGGACTAGAAAAACAACGTACGCAATATCAAGCCGCACTAGACGCATTAGCTGATAGCGCTCGCACCAGACTCATTTTAGTAGCACGTGCCCAAAGCGCCACCCTGCGCGAAGTTGCGCGCACCCATGAAGAGTTATCAGCCATCGGTCTGCAACAGCAATATCTGGTGATTAACGGCATTATGCCGCTCAATGATTACGAGACTGACCCACTAGCAGTTGCGATACAAAAACGCGAACAGACAACGCTTAACAATATTCCACCCGCACTTGTTAACTTACCCCGCGACTTAGTCATGTTAAAAGCTTTCAATCTGGTAGGTTTAGAGGCATTACGCTTATTGCTTACAGACAAAGCTACCGCAATCGCTATCCACCTAGAGCCAAATGCAAAACTGAGCGCCCCTAATCTCTCAACACTGGTCAATGAAATTGCTAAAGACGAACATGGCTTGATGATGCTAATGGGTAAAGGTGGCGTGGGTAAAACTACTATTGCTGCAGCCATTGCAGTTGATTTGGCAAACCGTGGCTTAAGCGTACATTTAACGACCTCAGACCCGGCGGCACACTTAAGTGAAACTTTAGCAGGCTCACTGGAAAATCTAACGGTAAGCCGCATAGACCCACAAGCAGAAACTGAACGTTACCGTCAGCATGTATTAGAAACCAAAGGCGCCAAGCTGGATGCTCAAGGCCGCGCCATGCTAGAAGAAGATTTACGCTCACCTTGCACCGAAGAAATTGCTGTATTTCAGGCATTTTCTCGCGTCATCCGTGAAGCCGGCAAAAAGTTTGTAGTCATGGACACCGCGCCTACCGGGCATACATTATTGTTGTTGGACGCAACTGGCGCTTACCATCGTGAAGTAGCACGCCAGATGGACAGCGCAGGCCTCCACTACACCACGCCAATGATGCAACTGCAAGACAGTAAACAAACTAAAGTGCTCATTGTGACACTCGCAGAAACAACGCCCGTGCTCGAAGCCGCAAACTTACAGGAAGATTTGCGCCGCGCTGGCATAGAGCCATGGGCATGGGTGATTAACTCAAGTGTTGCCGCAACCACGACAACATCTTCTTTACTACGCAAACGTGCAAATAATGAATTAAAAGAAATTGACGCAGTAGCGAAACAATATGCCAAACGCTATGCCGTTGTGCCATTACACATAAGTGAGCCTATAGGCATGGAAAAATTACAGCAACTGGCTGCAGGCTAATCACCATAATCAAGCAACGACTAACATGACTACCAACACTTCATCCATGAATATTTTTGAACGCTATCTGAGCTTATGGGTAGCCTTTTGTATCGTCATTGGTATAGCTGCCGGGCAGTTTTTTCCAGCACTATTTCAAACCATAGGTAATATTGAGATTGCTAAAATCAACCTGCCGGTAGGCTTGCTTATTTGGGTAATGATTATTCCGATGTTGGTGAAAGTTGATTTCAGCGCCATGCATGAAGTCAAGCAACACTTGCGCGGCATTAGCGTAACTTTAGTCATTAACTGGCTAGTCAAGCCATTTACCATGGCGTTTTTAGGCTGGCTGTTTATTCGCAATATTTTTGCACCACTGTTGCCTGCCGAGCAAATTGACAGCTATATTGCGGGGCTTATTTTATTAGCTGCCGCCCCCTGCACCGCAATGGTATTCGTATGGAGTCGCCTGACCAAAGGTGATCCGCTATTTACTTTGTCGCAAGTGGCGCTAAATGACACGATCATGATTTTTGCCTTTGCGCCCATCGTGGCGCTATTGTTGGGTATCTCAGCGATTATAATTCCCTGGGCAACTCTAATCAGCTCTGTGCTGCTATATATATTGCTGCCGTTATTGATTGCACAAATTTGGCGCAAATTGCTGTTACGTCGTGGTCAGCAGGTGTTTGACAGTGCTATGGAAAAAATTGGCCCGTGGTCAATCGGCGCGTTACTACTTACTTTAGTTTTGCTATTTGCGTTTCAAGGCGCTGCCATTTTGCAACAACCGTTGATTATCGCCTTGCTGGCAGTGCCCATTTTAATTCAGGTATTTTTTAACTCAGCGCTGGCCTATTGGCTCAACAAAAAACTTGGTGAAAAACACAACATCGCCTGCCCTTCTGCATTAATTGGCGCCAGCAACTTTTTCGAGTTGGCAGTCGCCACCGCCATCAGCTTATTTGGGTTTCACTCGGGTGCTGCATTGGCTACCGTAGTGGGTGTTCTGATTGAAGTGCCAGCCATGCTGCTGGTAGTGCATGTGGTTAACCGCAGTCGTCATTGGTACGAAACGACATAAAATTAAAATATTCGTATTCCTTTTGTAAGTTTCAGGCGTTGGCTAAGAATGAAAAAGCAATCGCTTTTTTAGGCTTTAAAACTCGTTTAACCCCGATTAAGGAAATATCATGAAATCATTCAAAATACTTTTCATCTCTTCATTGCTGCTTGGTTTAACGCAAACTGCATATGCAGATCACCATGAAGCAGGTCATGGCAAAGAAGCGCACGGCCACAGCTGGAAAGATGCTGACACCAATAAAGATGGTGCAGTCAGCAAAGATGAATTTATGGCTAAACAACAAGCCCGTGCAGAAAAGAAATTTACAAAACTTGATGCCAATAAGGACGGCAAAGTAGATGAGGCGGAAGTAAAAGCGATGCATGAAAAATGCAATCATTCTAAAAAATAATGTCGTTATGATTTTTTAATTAAGTTGAATTTCTAGTCAAGTTAAGTTTCTAGTCAAGTTGCCGAAGGCGCTACTCAAGTAGCGCCTTTTTGTTTGGGCTGCAAAAGGAACTGATGCAGGATATTTCAAGTCTACGCAACAACTTGATAATTCAACCACGCTTCAATACAGAAAGTTACTTTATGCGCATTGCACTGGCTAGCCTTACTTTTTTTCTCACCTTCATGGCGCAAGCTGCTTGCTTAAATGAAACAGCTTTACAGCAAGTGGCACAAAATGAGATGAACTACATGCTAGGGCGAATTCCACCCGCATTTGCAGATGCGGTAGCTGACAAAACTGTCAGCCTCAAAGCGTTCGCTGTAGATGCTGAAACGTGCTCAGCAAAAATTGAAATGTTAGTACCCGAGCAAGACGTTAAAGAAGCCAATGAAATATTAGCGCGTGACCCGGCAAAAAAAATCATTTTATTTTCTCAAGGTTATACATTGCCTGAGACCACCCAATTGTCAGCGCTATTTAAACTAGACGAAAAAACCCTGCAAGTTGCACATGAAGACACCCTGCACTCGGCTGAGCTGGGCAAATTGAGAGCCAGTGTTGAAATGATGTATGCCATGATTACGCAAGCGCGCGCTGACATTGACCCGATGTCGCGCAATAGCGTGGCATGGGGCAAAGAATTTGCACAACAACAAATCGCTCACTGTAACAAAACATTCAGCAACAGCGCTAATCTAGCGACAGCTTGCGAATGCCAAGTGACAAAACTGGCTGAAGTGGTGAGCGAAAAACAAATGCGCTATGTGGATTACATTAATTCCAACCCTTACGCGCAAGGCACAGGCTCTGGTAAAAACTTTGCCGAAATCAAACGCAATATCGACGCCAGCTGCGGCTTAAGAAAGTAAATTCAAGTCGCCCTAAACGGGGCGCGTTGTTCAAGTTCATCGGTATACGCAGCGATTCCTTCTGACTCACGCGCCACAAAATCTGCAATCGCTTTGGCAAATTCTGGATGTGCAATCTGATGAAATGAACAAGTGGGGCGTGGCTTGAAACCACGTGCTAACTTATGTTCACCTTGCGCCCCGCCTTCAAAAAATTGTATGTTTTGTGCTATACAAAATTCTTGTGCCTGATAATAACAAAGCTCAAAGTGCAGGTTAGGTACAAACTCCAGCGCACCCCAATAGCGCCCATATAGCGCTGTTGTGTCATATATATTAAGCGCTGCCGCAAGCGGCTGATTGTCTCGGTAAGCCAATATCAACAAAATATGTTGCGGCATGGTTTGCGCAATACTTTGAAAAAATTCAAACGTTAAATACGGCGTAGAGCGATGTTCAAGATAGGTGTTTTGATAGCACGCATAAAAAAACTGCCACTGATCAAATGTAATATCTGCACCTTGAATACGCTTACATACAACGTCTGCAGCCTTGATTTTATTGCGCTCCTGACGGATTTTTTTGCGCTTATCGTGACTAAGCGTGCTTAAAAATGCATCAAAATTTTCATAACCATCATTCTGCCAGCGAAACTGCACTCCGGTTCGTTTCAGCCATCCTGCATCAGATAGTGCAGCAGCTGAAGACTCATCTGGAAACAACATATGCGCAGAAGATAGGCCATTTTGCTGCATGGTTTGGGTGAGTGCCTGTACCAACAAAGCCTGAACTTCAGACGTGTTTGCCAGCAACCTCGCGCTGGTAATTGGCGTAAACGGAATTGCTGCCAATAACTTTGGGTAATACGCTAAACCATTGCGAGCATAGGCATCTGCCCAAGCCCAATCGAACACATATTCGCCATAAGAATGACTTTTGATATAAAGCGGCATTGCGCCGACCAACACATCATCGTCAAATACAAAAATTGGTGAAGCTTGCCAACCGGTTTCCACGCCCACAGAACCTGAAGATTCCAATGCGCTCAAAAATGCATGACTGAGTAATGGCATATTGCCTACCAAGGCATCCCAGCTTGCAGCATTAATATTGGCAATGCTGTCTGATATTTGCAGCTTTAGCGGCATGAAAACTCAATTGAATAAAATTGATAGTTCGAGGTGACAATTGCATGAGAAGTTTAAAACTGGCTCAAAAAAACATGCACAAGGTGATATTACACCATCATTTAGAATCGCAATTTCAATACTGGGGATAAATTTTTAAGGAATGTCTAAAACAAACGCAGGCTTAGAGTGCCTTCTTTTTAGAGCCATTCACGGCTTGCTTGTTTTTAGGTTTTGCTGTGGCTGATTCTGCTTCCAAACTCTTTTGCTGCTTTTCTAACTCCATCATCGCTTCGGTCGCTTTTCTGCGTTCCACGATTCTGGCTTGCGCTTCAATCAACTCACCTAAAGAAATTAGGTTATCTTGATTGATATCCACACTATTAAAATGTCGTGCAATCTGCGGGAGTTTTTCTGTTGCTTCCTGACGATCTAAAGTGCCGTCACCGTCACTATCAGCTTCAAAAAAACGTGACTCGATGCTATCTTGCATAGCACGGCGACGCTCTTCAATTTGGTCATGACTAGGGTCAACTGAACGTGCATACTCGTCTAGCGCTTTACGGAGTTTTTCTCTGTGTTCGGGACTGAAATTGAGATTAAGGGTTTGTTGCAGACCTTCTGATCTTTGAATTTCGTCAACTTGACGATCTTCTTCAGCAATGCGTTTAGACTTGTCCGGAGGCGCAACCAGATTGCTGCGGCCACCTGCAGTCACACTGAAGGAAAGACCCAGACCTAGACACATCGCGAGACATGTCACTTTGGTAATTGATGCACTGTTTTGCAGAATCAAATTCAAAGAATTAACTTTCCAATGCTAACGGTCAAAGTTTCAAGTGCGTAATCATGAAGTACGATTGTTAATCGTTTGTTTCATTTGCACGCGAAATTGTAAGCAATTGTAATTTTGGTTTTTGAGCAATTAATTCAAATTTATCCAATAAGTTAGATAACAAAACTTTAACAATAGACATAATTAGCTTACACTTCGGTTACATTAAATTCACAAAGTATGTGACCTAGAATTTAAGTAATAATTCTATTAGAAATTAGGATTTCAATAAATTATGACTGATCAGACTAAAAAAATATTGGTAGTAGATGACGATATACGTTTACGTGAACTACTACAGCGCTATCTCACCGAACAAGGTTTTACTGTCAAGGTAGCCAATGACGCCACAGAAATGGATGCAGTTTTAGCAACTGAATCCTTAGACTTGCTGGTTTTAGATCTCATGTTGCCGGGCGAAGATGGCCTTTCTATTTGCCGCAGAATTCGCGGTAGCGGCACTTTGTTACCTATTGTGATGTTAACTGCGCGCGGTGATGAAGTTGATCGCATTATTGGCCTAGAAATGGGTGCAGATGACTATCTACCTAAACCATTTAACCCACGCGAATTATTGGCACGCATCAATGCTGTGTTGCGTAGACATGGCCGCTTAGTACCTAGCGCGCCAGCCAGCAACAATGAAAATATTGCCATTGGCGATTTTGTATTCAATGCGTCTACACGTTCACTCACGCACAACGGTAACAATATTGCGATTACCAGTGGTGAGTTTGCACTACTAAAAGTGTTTGTTGATCATCCGCGCCAGCCTCTCTCTAGAGACAGGTTAATGCAGCTTGCACGCGGCCGCGAACTCGATGTTTTTGACCGCAGCATAGACGTGCAAGTGTCACGTCTGCGCAAAATTATTGAGCCTGATCCGGCACATCCTCGCTATCTGCAAACCATGTGGGGCTTTGGTTACGTATTCATCCCTGACGGTGAAACCGACTAGCATGACTGAGTAGCGCTTAGCTTTTAGTTTAAGTTAAGCGCCTAGTTGTATCTTGATAACCACTGCTTGAAATCCACCATTGCGACTCCTACCTAAAACTCTGCTGGCTAGAATTATGTTGCTGATTGCCTTGTTACTGGCAATTGGGCAATTCGCATCATTGCAGATTTTTGAATACTTCGAGCGTGTGCCACGCGCTGAAGCCACTGCACTGCAAGCAGTTACCGTAGTCAATTACACGCGCGCCTCTCTCATTGCATCTCAAGAAAATCTGCGCCTAGCATTGCTTTCCGAACTGACAGGTAAAGAAGGTGTGCGTATTTACTACGCAGACTTTATGGAAGAAATCGAACCCTTACCTAATGATCCTTTTATCAATATGGTTGCCGAGAAGATTCGTGAGCGTCTTGGTGAGCAAACCATCGTAACGGTAAAACACTACGGTATAGAGGGGCTGTGGGTAAGCTTTGGCATTGGACAAGATGATTTTTGGGTAGTCATTCCACGTGTGCATGTAGAGCGTCCTTTCCCTTGGCAATGGTTAGGCTGGGGGGCGCTGGTGCTCATGTTGTCACTTGGCGGTGGTTATTTGTTAGCGGCCAGAATTAATAGGCCACTCAACTTATTAGTACATGCTGCGGATAGATTGCGTAATGGCGAACGTCCAGAAAAGTTACCTGAAGACAGCGTGACTGAACTTCGTGCTGTGAGCAGCACTTTTAACAAAATGGCAGAATCTTTGGCCGAGCTGGATGCAGAACGCACACTGATTTTAGCTGGCGTTTCACATGATATTCGCACCCCATTGGCACGACTCAGACTAGCCGTTGAAATGTTGCCAGACGATAATTGCGGCAGTTTAAAATCTGGCATGGTTGAAGACATCGCCGACATGGACAATATCATTAACCAGTTTCTGGATTTTGTGCGCGGTACCGAAGGTGAGCCAGCGCAGATGACTGACATCAATACTTTGTTGCAGGCGTTGCACGACCGCCAAGCGCGTGCAGGCAGAGAGCTAGTGGTGCAGCTGGCACCGTCTTATGCGATTCCAGTTAAGCCGCTGGCTATGCAGCGTTTACTCGATAATTTAGTGGGTAATGCCTATACCTATGGCCGTGGTCAGGTGCGCGTGGCTAGCAGAATCGATGCCGACAGTATCGTGATTAGTGTGTTTGACAATGGCCCAGGCATACCGGAGTCGCACCTGCAAAAACTGCTGCGTCCTTTTGAGCGCTTAGATAAAGCACGCAGTAACGTAGGCGGCAGTGGATTAGGTTTGGCAATTGCTGATCGCATTGCCAAACTGCATCATGGCAAACTTGAATTGCTTAATCGCCCCGAAGGCGGCCTGGAAGCGCGTTTAAGCTTGCCCATTAAAAACGCATAATCAGGATGCATCAGCACAGCATCATATATTAACTGCAACATTGATAACTGATATACCCAAACAATCTGAGTGGAGTGAATGCATCATGGAGTCTTTGGCTTGGCTACAAACTTTTCCTGATTTACTCGCATTAGAACCTGTAGCAAAAGAACTGCTGGTTAAACACTCACGTATCGTTGAAGCGCCGATAGGCACTATAGGCTACTCCGAAGGTATGCCCTGCAATGCTTACGTGATGCGCTTAGCAGGCAGGTCTCGTGTTTACAAAATGTCTAGCGGCGGCCGTGAAATTTTATTGTACCGAGTAGCGGCAGGCGAAACCTGCGTGCTTACCACCACCTGCTTGCTTGGCCGTAGTGATTACCCGGCATCGACCATTGTTGAAGAACCTATCCGCGATGTGATTGTGCCAGCGTATATTTTTCATCAACTCATGATTGAATCCGCAGTATTCAGACGTTTTGTCATGGAAAACTATGGTGCACTTATCAGCGACCTGATTGTATTGCTAGATGAGGTCGCTTTTTTAAGTTTAGATGCCAGACTAGCCAAGTTATTAGTTGACGAGTCAGGCGCTACCGTCAGCCGCACCCATCAGCAGCTTGCCGACGAGCTTGGCTCAGCCCGAGAAGTCGTTAGTCGTCAATTAAAACGTTTTGAGAATAAAGGCTGGGTGTCATTAGGTCGCGGCTATGTTGAAGTCTTAAACAAAGAAGCGCTACGTGAAATGCAATCATAAGCGCTTGTTTATTAAAATAAAACAAGTACTTAACGCACAACTTTGCAGTCTATGCATTCACCCTTCATGTGGTCATAGCCGCTTATTGCAGCTAAGCCTTTAACCCCGGTCATAATCGTACCGTCCAAAATTGCCTCATTTAAATTTGCTCCGGTAATGTCAGCACCGGTCAAGTCTGCTTTGCTGAAGTCAGCACGAAATAAATTGGTGTTGCGCAAATTAGCATTACGAAAATTGCCAAAACGCACATTATTGCGGTTGATATCTGCACCCTCAAAATTGCTATTGGCAAAGTTTCCGCCAATGGCATCAAAACGCATCGCACCCATAGGCTGATTACCGATATCCAAACCAAACTTACCGCGCGTCACATTGGCGCCACTCATATTCACATTGCCCAAAGTGCCTATTACTCGGGCATTGGTTAAATTTGCACCTTGAAAATTCGTTTTATCAAAAATAGCCTGAAAAATAATAGCGTCGGTTAAGTTAGCATTGCTGAGGTTGGCGTTTTCCAAGCGCGCCAAATTTAAATAGCTCCCCTGCATATTGGCACCCGTTAAATTTGCGCCGCGTAAATATGCGCCAAAAAAACTAGCATTCACCATATTGCAATGACGCAAATCTAATCCGTCAAACTCTAAATAACCCGCATCTTTGTTGGATAAATCACAAGTTTTACTGTTGATTTGCGCCAGCGCATCAGCTTGGCTAATTTTAGTGCGCATTATCTCCGGTGCTTGTGTAGCCATTTCACCTGCAAATGCTAACTGCGACAATAACATCAACCCAAAAGCTATTTTTAAATGACGCATTTCAATCTCCTTAATATGAACCTACATTTTGCGCAATTAGCGCTGGTGAATGCAGTATCGGCTTAAGGCAAACACACCTCAGTAACTAAAGTCACATTAAGAAAAATACATTGAAATGATAGATGCGCCTGTGTGTGATTAGGCAAGTTTAAGTGTTGGGAGTAAACCAGTTGAGTTTTTCACGCAAGTGCACAACTTCGCCAATGATGGTCAGGCATGGCGCTTTTAAACCAGCTTGCGCTACTTTTTCCGCCAAATCCGCCAAAGTTGCCGTCACCACTTTTTGTCGCTGTGTCGTGCCCTGTTGCACCACTGCCACCGGCATGGTTGGCGCTACGCCGTGTGCTATGAGTTTTTCGCAGATTTGCGCCAAACCTACCAAACCCATGTAAATCACCACGGTTTGTTTGGGACGCGCCATGGATGCCCAATCCAAATCCAGATTACCATCTTTAAGATGGCCGGTAATAAATAAGCAAGCCTGTGCATAATCACGGTGTGTGAGCGGAATGCCCGCATAACTGGAAACACCATTGGCCGCGGTAATACCCGGCACGACTTGGAACGGTACCCCATGCTGCATCAGAGTTTCGATTTCCTCGCCGCCGCGCCCAAAAATAAACGGGTCGCCACCTTTTAAGCGCAACACGCGCTTGCCCTGCAAAGCCAATTTGGCGAGTAATTCATTAATTTCTTGTTGCGGCATGGTGTGCTGGTCACGTGCCTTACCCACATAAATCAACTCGGCATCACGTCGCACCAGCTCCATCACTTCAGGACTCACTAGTTTGTCATACACGCAGACATCGCATTGCTGCATTAAACGTAAGGCTCTGAAGGTCAGTAAATCAGGATCGCCTGGCCCGCCGCCCACCAAAAACACTTCGCCATGATTGGTAGTGTTATTGTCGTCATCAATCAAATTTTGCAGTAAGTCACGTGCAGCTTGCTCTTGCCCTGCTAACACCCGCTCAACCAATGGCCCTTGCAGAACATCCTCCCAAAAACGACGACGTTGTTGTGTGGTTGGAAATTTGGATTTAACTTTATCTCTGAACTCACCGGCAATACCGGCAATACGACCATAAGCCGCCGGCAGCATGGTTTCAATTTTGCTGCGTATATAGCGTGCCAGTACTGGCGCGTTACCTTCGCTGGAGATGGCAATCACCACTGGGCTACGATCAATAATCGACCCCATGGTAAAAGTACATAGCTCCGGCGCGTCGACCACATTCACCGGAATATTTAAGGCTTTAGCATCACGCGACACGGCTTCATTGACCGCTTCGTCATCGGTAGCAGCAATCACCATGCATGCGCCAATTAAATAGTCAGGCTGATAACTGGCTTGGGTAAATTTAATCTTTTCCGCATCCACCATGGCTTGCAATTCATGGCAGATTTCTGGCGAAATTAAAGTGATTGCAGCATGCGCTTTAAGTAGCATGGTGACTTTGCGCGTTGCAACATCGCCGCCGCCTATGACTACACATAAGCGCTTGTTGATATTGAAAAAGATGGGGAGTGCTTGCATGATAAATCTATGAGATAAGTATTAAGCTATTTTACCTCGCACACCACAACTTTGCGTGAGGCAATTCTGTAAATGCGCTAAAATTACACTTTAGATTTTGGCACTACATTTTGAACACTCCAAAAAAAGACACTCCCAAGAAAGTATTCATCAAAACATTTGGCTGCCAAATGAATGAATACGATTCATCACGCATGGCAGATATGCTGTCATCCGCCGATGGCATGGTAGAAACCCAAATCGTAGAAGAAGCAGACGTGATTTTGCTCAACACCTGCTCGGTGCGCGAAAAAGCTGAAGACAAAGTTTACAGTCACTTAGGGCGCTTTATTCCGCTCAAAGAAAAAAACCCGAATTTAGTGATTGGCGTGGGTGGTTGCGTGGCCTCGCAAGAAGGCGACAACATCATCAAACGCGCGCCTTACGTTGATATTGTATTTGGCCCGCAAACCCTGCACCGACTGCCGGACATGATTAAAACTAGTCAGGCCAGCGGCAAATCGCAGGTAGATATTAGCTTTCCGGAAATTGAAAAATTTGACCATTTACCTCCACCTAGAGTGGAAGGTGCATCTGCGTTTTTAAGCATCATGGAAGGCTGTAGCAAATATTGTAGCTTTTGCGTGGTGCCATACACCCGCGGCGAAGAAGTCTCGCGTCCGTTTGCCGACATTCTGACCGAGGCGGTGCAACTGGCACAACAAGGCGTGAAAGAAATTACCCTGCTCGGACAAAACGTGAATGCATATCGTGCTGACTATGAAGGCGTAGAAGCCGACCTAGCGATGCTGATTGAAACCATCGCGGAAATTCCACAAATTGAGCGTATCCGCTTTACGACCAGCCACCCCAATGAAATGAATGAACGCCTAATTGCCTGTTTTGCCAATGTGCCCAAACTGGCCGCACAACTACATTTACCGGTACAGGCTGGTAGCGATCGCATCTTAATGGCGATGAAGCGCAACTACACTGCACTGCAATACAAATCGATTATCCGCAAACTGCGTGCAGCTAACCCTAATCTCACCTTCACTTCTGACTTTATTGTAGGTTTCCCCGGTGAAACCGAAGCGGATTTTGAAGCCACGGTAAAACTGATGACTGATGTAGGCTTTGATGCCAGCTTTAGTTTTTTATACAGCCCACGCCCCGGTACCCCAGCTGCATTTTTAACTGACAGCACCTCCGAACAAGTCAAACTAGAACGCTTAAGTAAGCTGCAAAGCATTAACGAGGCGCAAGCTAAGGCCATTTCTGCGGCCATGATAGGCACCGTGCAACGTGTGCTAATAGAAGGCGCATCTTGGAAAGATGCCAGCTTACTTGCCGGCAAAACCGATAACGGCCGCGTGGTTGATATTGCAGGTGATGCAACACTTACACATCAATTTGTAAACGTGAAAATTACCGATGTGAGCAACCCAAGACGTTTGCTTGGTGAAATTATTTAAGGTCAACACTGTGAACATGGAAATTACACTACAACCAGAAGACAACGCCCGCCTCGCTAATTTATGTGGTGCGCTGGACGAAAATATTAAGCAAATTGAAACTGCACTGGAAGTGAATATTAATCGCCGTGGCAGCACATTTAACATTAGTGGCAAACAAGATAACACTAGACTTGCGGCACAACTGATTGAGAACTTTTATATCCGCGCTAAAAAACCGATTGAGCTGGAAGATATTCAGCTAGGCTTAGTGGAAGTTGACAAACTCAAACCTGAAGACGTGACCAGCACCGCCATGCCAGTGTTAATGACGCGTCGTGGCGACTTGCATGGCCGCACACCAAGGCAAGTCAATTATCTGCAACAGATTCAGGAGCATGACATCACGTTTGGCATTGGCCCAGCGGGTACTGGTAAAACTTATTTAGCAGTGGCCAGTGCAGTGGACGCCATGACACGCGACCGTGTAAAGCGTATTGTACTGGTGCGTCCAGCAGTTGAAGCAGGTGAGCGTTTAGGCTTTTTACCGGGTGATTTGAACCAAAAAGTAGACCCTTATTTGCGCCCTTTGTATGATGCTTTGTATGATTTAGCAGGTTATGAAACCGTCAACAAAATGTTTGAACGCGGCGCAATTGAAGTAGCCCCTCTGGCCTATATGCGCGGCCGCACTTTGAACCAAAGCTTTATTATTCTGGATGAGGCGCAAAACACCACACCAGAGCAAATGAAAATGTTTTTAACGCGTATCGGCTTTGGTACCAAAGCGGTGATTACCGGAGACGTGACACAAATCGACTTACAACGTCATCAAAAAAGTGGCTTGGTTGAAGCGCAAAAAGTATTAAAAGATATTAAAGGCATCGCCATGACGCACTTTTTATCTGGCGACGTGGTGCGCCACCCGCTGGTGCAAAAAATCGTCAATGCTTACGAAACTTACGAACAGAACCATCAAAATTAAAATTAGAGCCTAACTATTCTCAGGGGGTAATGATGTCGCCAGATAGATTCAAATTCAGCAAGCTAATGCAGCGCATTTTGGGTGTGGTGGAGCAAACCGTGCTAATCATTATTGGCATCATCACCATACTGGCTGTGTTTCAAGCGGTGGCGCACATTTGGCAGGCCAAAACCATTACCGTAGGTGAT
>NCHI01000173.1 GCA_002281815.1 Methylotenera sp. 24-45-7 | reverse complement strand
GAAGGTCTGAATTTATTGCAAACTTATTTGCAAACTTACCAACTCACTTCATTGCTGAATGTTTTATATGAAGCCACTATGGCAGAACAAGGCGCAGAAAGTGCGGCAAAGTTAGCACGTAATGAGCTGATTAAATTACCAAGCCTTACGACTTTGGATCAATTGTTGCAAGCACGCGCTATTTTGGAAACCAACCAACCACAAGGCGGCAACCTGCAAGATACACAACTGATGCAGCAAGCCGTGCGCCACGCGATTGGTAACAAAACTGCCTATCATTGCGAACAGTGTGGCTTTAAAGCCAAATACCATCATTGGCAATGTCCGGCATGTAATGCCTGGGAAGCACTGCCAGCCGAACCAACGACTATCTAATATTTATACGCTATCAAAACCATGGCTCAAACTCACGACCCCAAAATTATTGTCGCTCTCGATTATGCGGATGCTGACAGTGCATTTAAACTAGTCAGTCAACTTGACCCCAATCTATGTCGCTTAAAAGTTGGCAAAGAGTTGTTTACCGCTGCAGGTCCGCAATTTGTTGAAAAACTCACGCGCTCTGATTTTGGTGTATTTTTAGACTTAAAATTTCATGACATACCTAACACGGTTGCCAAAGCTTGCTCTGCTGCCAGCAATTTAGGGGTTTGGATGCTCAACGTCCACGCCAGTGGCGGCATGGAAATGATGCAAGCGGCTAAACAAGCCGTGGATAGTAACAGCAATAATCCACTGCTAATTGCTGTTACCGTACTCACCAGCATGAACCAACAAACCTTAAATCAAATTGGCATACACACCGAGCTTGCCACTCATGTACTGAATCTTGCAACATTGACCCAGCAAGCTGGCCTAGACGGTGTCGTTTGTTCTGCTATGGAAGCAAAATCTTTACGTACAACTCTCGGCAATGACTTTTGTTTAGTAACCCCTGGCATACGCCCTACCAATGCTAGCAAAGACGACCAATCACGTATTGTCACCCCCAAAGATGCCTTAGAACTTGGTTCTAGCTACCTGGTGATAGGCAGACCGATTACTCAAGCCGCTAATCCACTCGCTGCGCTTGAGGCGATTCATGCTGAGTGCACCGCGTAATAATCCCCTTAAATTACTGGGGATTATTTCCCATTTAATAGTATGATGTGATTTCAAAAGCTGCCTAACAAACAGTTTTTGTTTGTATTTCATTCACTCACTTAAGGGAACAAAAATGAAAAAAACCATCATCACATTAATCGCTTTTTTAGGTTTGAGTTTCAGTGCATTTGCAGCTATCAATATCAACACTGCAAGCGAGGCAGAATTAGAAACACTGAGCGGAATTGGGCCTGCAAAAGCAA
Organism: Methylotenera sp. 24-45-7; assembly: GCA_002281815.1. Classification (GTDB taxonomy): domain Bacteria; phylum Pseudomonadota; class Gammaproteobacteria; order Burkholderiales; family Methylophilaceae; genus Methylotenera. Next base: position 723 of record NCHI01000173.1, on the reverse strand, counting down.
AAGCCATCGTTGAATACAGAAAAAAACAAGGCGGATTTAAATCCATTGATGAACTTGAAAACGTTGAGGGCATTGGCACTAAAACCCTGAACAACTTACGAAAAGATATTAGCCTAACCGGCAAAACAACAGCAGTAGTAGATACGAAAGCTGTTGGTAATGTCAAAGCTGCGACCAGTGGAAGCACAGGCAGCAAAACAGTAAAGCCAGCAGCCAAAGAAGCTGCTAAGAAATAATTAGTCTTGATAAAGAAAAAGCCCCGCCGAATGACTTTCAGGGGGCTTTTTCATTTGTATTTTTAAAAACTTACTTCACGCGCATGCCTGGTTGCGCTCCCATATCAGGACTTAAAATAAATGGGCCACCACGCTCATCACTCGCTGCCAGCACCATACCCTCGCTCATACCAAACTTCATTTTACGTGGTGCTAAATTCGCCACCATTACAGTCATACGCCCCACTAGTGTACTTGGGTCATAAGCAGATTTAATGCCGGCAAATACCTGACGTGGCTTTTCTTCGCCAATATCAAGCGTCAGTTTCAATAGTTTCTCAGCGCCTTCTACATGCTCGGCATTGACGATTTTTGCGATGCGTAAATCTACCTTGGTGAAATCGTCGATACTGATATATTCAGCCTCTGCGCTATCTGCATTTGCTTCTTTTTGCTGATGCTTGGCGTGGCGTTGTTCAGAATGCGCCTGTGGTACAACAGTCGCTTG
>NCHI01000172.1 GCA_002281815.1 Methylotenera sp. 24-45-7 | reverse complement strand
TACGATGGCAAATTTAGAGATTGGCATTCACGAGGCACATGCGCGTGGCAAAAAGTTTTTTGTAGCCAGCAACATCGCGCCACATAACGCCAAGGTCAAAACTTATATGGCGGATATGGAGCCCGTCATCGCCATGCGCCCGGATGCATTAATTATGTCAGACCCTGGTTTGATTATGATGGTGCGCGAAAAATGGCCTGAAATGCCAGTGCATCTTTCGGTACAGGCGAATACCGTGAATTATGCTACGGTGAAATTTTGGCAGAGTTTGGGCTTAACGCGGGTGATTTTGTCGCGTGAATTATCACTGGATGAAATCGAAGATATACGCCAACGTTGCCCAGAAATGGAGCTAGAAGTATTTGTGCACGGTGCTTTATGTATTGCTTATTCAGGCCGTTGTCTGCTTTCGGGTTATTTTAATCAGCGCGACCCTAATCAAGGCACCTGTACCAATAGCTGTCGTTGGGATTACAAAGTGCATGATGCGGCTGAAGATGCGGCGGGTGTGATTCGCCTAGATGAATTTGACTTTAAAGCCGAGATGGAGAAATCCAGCCTCTCTGGTTGTGGTAGTCTGCCGCGCCATCCATTGGCAGATAAAGTGTATTTGATTGAAGAAAAAGGTCGCCCGGGTGAGCTGTTGCCAATTGAAGAAGACGAGCACGGCACCTACATTATGAACAGCAAAGACCTGCGTGCGATCGAGCACGTAGAGCGTTTAATAAAAATGGGTGTAGATTCGCTGAAAATTGAAGGTCGCACCAAGTCCCGTTATTACGTAGCGCGTACTTGTCAGAATTATCGCAAGGCGATTGATGATGCACTGGCTGGTCGTCCTTTTGACTGGACATTGTTGGGTGATTTGGAAAATCTTGCTAATCGTGGTTATACCGATGGTTTTTATCAGCGGCATCATACTGCCGAGCATCAAAACTACAAGCAAGGCTACTCAAGCTCTAGTCGCAGTTTGTATGTGGGTGATGTGGTTGCTTATGATGCAGAGAAAGGGTTGGCTGATATCGAAGCGCGTAACAAATTCGGCGTGGGTGATCGCTTGCAAGTGATACACCCCACCGGCAACCGTGACCTTTTGGTTGAGACTATGTTTAATAAAAAAGGTGAGCCGATACAAGAAGCATCTGGCAGCGGCTATTACGTGCGTTTGCCTATCCCCGCAGGTGATTTTAGTAATGCCATGGTAGTTAAATATCTGTAGCGATTTCTGTAAAACCTCGATGGCTTAGCATCCTGAATGCCGTGCCTCCAACTAATGTCGGAAGCGCGGCTTTGAGTGTTAATAAATTGAACAGCGTAAATTTATTTGTTTAGCTTATCTCCGACACGCTGCTCCAGTTGTGCGATTAAATCTTGTTGATACTGTATGGTTTCTTTGGCTAAGTCACCCAAGGACATAATACCGACCACTTTGCCATTATCCACCACAGGTAAATGACGGAAATTTTTGCTGGTCATGATGGCCATTGCGTCCTGCACCGAATCTTCAGGTTTTGCAAAAATCACGTTGTGGGTCATAACATCGCTGATTTGTGTGGTCTTGGACGAGCGGCCTTTGAGTATTACCTCGCGCGCATAATCGCGCTCAGAAAATATACCTACCATTTGCGCATTTTCAACCACTACCAAAGCACCAATTTGGTACTCGGCAAGTATTACCAAGGCATCAAATACTGGGCGATGAGGTGCTACGGTAATCACATCTTTATGTTTTTTGTTGTCTATTAATTGTTGTAATGTTTTCATGACATTCTCCCGAATCTAGCAATCAATTTATTTAGATTACAGATAAGACTATAAACGTTTTAGCTAATAATTTACATATTGTTAACATTTTACTATTGACATAGTTAGCTAGCTAACTATAATGCTCCTAATCATGTTGCAATTAAGAGACCTCCCCACAACTGAAGTGCTAGGCAAATTTGCCGAGCGCTACCCGGATGCTGACATTACAGCGGTGTCCGGCTTTTTGCATTTATTGCGCGTAGCTACAGATTTGTCTATCGCGCTCGACGCTTGTTTGAGTAAGCATCAGTTATTACAAGGTCGCTGGTGG
>NCHI01000021.1 GCA_002281815.1 Methylotenera sp. 24-45-7 | reverse complement strand
AACCACCGCGATACACAAACCGGGTGAAGCGCCCATTAAGCTAGAAGACGGCGATGTGGTTGTGTTTATGAACTTCCGCTCTGACCGCGCGCGTCAGCTTACCCATGCCTTTCTGGCTGAAGACTTTGACGGTTTCCATCGCCGTCATGTGCCTAAGCTTTCTGGCTACTTCACACTGACCATGTATGACAAAAAAGAAACCAAAGCCACGGCTCTTTTTCCGCCGCAAGAAGTACGCAACACTTTCGGTGAATATTTATCCGCACAAGGTTTAACGCAACTGCGTATCGCAGAGACTGAAAAATACCCGCATGTCACTTTCTTTTTCAATGGCGGCGAAGAAAAAGTATTTGAGGGCGAAGATCGGATTTTAGTCCCGTCCCCTAAAGTTGAAACTTACGACTTGCAACCGGAAATGAGCGCGTTTGAAGTCACCGACCGTCTGGAAGAAGCGATTATCAGCAAAAAATATAACGCGATTATTTGCAATTACGCCAACTGCGACATGGTTGGTCACTCTGGCAACTTAAAAGCCACCATCGCCGCAGTAGAAGCTTTGGATGTGTGTATAGGTCGGGTGGTGAATGCCATGCAGAGCATCGGTGGCGAAGTGCTTATTACTGCCGACCACGGTAACGCTGAACAAATGTTTGATGCGGGCAATCAGCAAGCGCATACACAGCACACGACCAATTTAGTGCCGCTAATATACATAGGTAGAAATGCCGATTTAAGCAACAACGGTGCATTGTCTGACTTGGCACCCACCTTGCTGCACATGATGGGCGTGAACCAACCTGCTGAGATGACTGGCAAAAATTTAGTGCAGTTTAAGTCTTAATCGCTACTGATGAATCAGACGCGCTTTATTCAACCAATTGTTTACCTGTGCGTAGCTTGGCTGGGCTTTACGTCTTTAGCGCATGCAGAAAAGAAAGTTGAGCAGCCGAAACGTGCGCTAAATGACGTGCATGAGCGCTTGGAATCACTTAAAAAAGAATTAAATGAATCAAAAGAGGCGCACAAAGATGCTGCCGATGCGCTCAAAGATAGTGAAAAAGCCATTAGTGAAGCCAACAAGAAACTCTATGAAATTGCAAAAAAACAGCAAGCTAACAAAGAGACTTTAAGCAAGCTACAGCAAGACTCTGAAAAGACCAACCAAGCGCTTGCCCAGCAACAACAATTGCTCAGTAGCCAGCTTTATCAACAATATATGCATGGCGAACAAAGCTATGTGCAAATGATTTTGCAAAGCGAGCAGCCCAGCCTGATTGCACGTGATATTCATTACTTCTCTTATATTGCCAAAGCCCGCACCGAAACCATACGCAAAATGCAGGCAAATCTCGACAAGCTGAATAAACTTAATCAAGAAACCGCTGCCGCACTACAGCAAGTTGCAGAGCTTAAGCAAAAGCAAATTGAAGAACGTCGTACCTTAGAACAACAAAAATTGGCTAAGTCGAAAGTAGTTAAATCACTTTCTAAACAAATCGCTACACAACGCAGTGAAATAAAAAAACTCAAACGCGATGAAAAACGCCTAGCACAACTGGTTGAACGTTTGGCACAAGCCGCACTAGCCAAGCCGCGCCTCAGCAAAAAACTCTCCAGCAAGCCTAATACCGATAATGAAAGCGCTGGTCAGAATAATCAAAAAGTCATTGCCAGCAATCAAACCTTGCCTAGCGATGAAGTCACGGGTATTAATTTTTCGGCGTTAAAAGGCAAATTAAGGCTGCCGGTTCGTGGCGATGTGACGAACAGATTTGGTGGCAACCGTGAAGACAGCGGCGTGTCATGGAAAGGCTTATTTATCCGCGCCAGCGAAGGTGCCGAGGTCAAATCCGTGGCGGGAGGCCGTGTCGTGTTTGCCGACTGGCTACGCGGCTTTGGCAATTTAATTATTGTCGACCATGGTGATGGCTATATGAGTCTTTACGGCAATAATCAATCCATATTAAAACAAGCCGGTGATGCAGTGCGTGGTGGTGATGCCATCGCTTATGTGGGCAACAGCGGCGGCAATGCCAGTAATGGTGTTTATTACGAACTTCGTCGCCAAAGCAAACCATTTGACCCACTGTCTTGGAGCAATTTAAATTAATAGTTAATTCAGGCAATAAAAAAGCACGCATAAAAATGCGTGCTTTTTTATTGAATCGAATAACTTAAGGATTATTCAGCTGCAGCTTCTGCTGGTGCAGTTTCAATTTGTGATGGCTCAAGTGTGATGCCTGGAACGCGCTCTTCAGCTGTTGGCTCATAGCCGCCTGCTTCAGTCGCAGCTGGAGCTGCTGGCGCTGCATCTGCTGCTGGTGCAGCTTCAACTGCTGGCGCTGCATCTGCCGGTGCTTCTTCTTTTTGACCGCATGCAACTACTAAAAAGCTTGTTAAACCTAAAACTAATAAAGAACGCATTAATGCTGACATAGTATTTTCCTCTTTTTTGTTAAAATTCATTGATTAAATTCAATGGCTTAATCTGCCATAGCTACTGTGCACATACTATTCTAGCGCATTCGTCATTATGTGCAACTTTAATTTGGGTGCAGCAAGCAACACTTAAACAGCTTATTCACCCATGAGATGAAAAATCACTCTGCGCTGCGCAGGAATATGGCGATGTTCATACAAAAATATGCCCTGCCATTGTCCAAGTGCGGCTTTACCTTCTAACAACGGGATAGACAAATGTGTTTGCGTAAGCGCGGTGCGCACATGCGCCGGCATATCATCCGGGCCTTCAATCGTATGAATAAAAAGCGGATCCCCATCCGGTACCAATCGGTTGAAAAACGCTTCCATGTCTACTAGCACGTCATGATCGTAATTTTCGTTGATGAGTAAGCTGGCAGAGGTATGCTGAATATATAGCGTAATCATGCCGGTTTTAATGCCGCTGTTATTTGCCCAACGCACTAGTTCGGGAGTAATGTCGTAAAGTTTGCGACCTTGTGTATTGACGGTGATTTGTTGTGTTTTTTGTTGCATTAAAATAAGCCTAATTGTTCACAAGTTAACTAGCCAGCGGATGTTACCAGCAACCCAACGGAAATCCGATGCCAGTGCCGATGCCAAAACCAGAACCAAAACGAGAGCCGAATCGAGAACCAAAGCCGCCATAACCATATGGTGAAAAACCGTAGCGCCCTAATCCGCAATAAGAGTTATAGCGCTGGCGCTGCCAATTTCGCGTTTTAAGTTTGGCAATTTCCGCTTGTTTTTGCTGTTCACGGCGATTAATTTCATCTGCAAGATTATTTCTCAATGCCAGCTCTCTACGCTCATGAATAAAATCCAGCACCTTGGCATCCACTCCACTCCGACTCAAGGCCAAGCTTTGGCTCGGAGTTAAGTCATACATTGAATCTGTAGTTTTGATTTGGTCGATGATTTGCTCTGGCGTTTTGCCCTGTTTTGACAGGTTCACCAAATCGTCCAAACTCAATTTGGCAGCTGACTGCGGAATAATTCGCGCCAACTCTTCGGCAGAGATGCGGTCAATTTTGGGATTGGATGCGGCAACTGGTGGCTTGCTTGCGCAGGCTGCCAATAGCAATGCACTTAAAACAACCGTCGTTTGCAAATATCTCACAATCAACACTCTCATATTATCCTCGGCACATTATTATTGACGCTTAAACATGGGTGACGATACTGCAATTTTTTCATCAAATGGATGTGTTGCATGCGGATACCTAGCACGTACTTTTTGCACGTAACTTTTGGTTTCTGCATAAGGTGGAATGCCTTTATATTTAGTCACAGCGCCTTCGCCTGCGTTGTATGCAGCCACAGCAAGATTCACATCACCCTTAAAATAAGCCAGCAGCCAACGCAAATATGCCACACCGCCTTTAATATTTTGGCTAGCATCAAAAGCATTTTTCACATTAAAGCGATCAGCGGTACTAGGGATTAGTTGCATTAAGCCATGAGCGCTTTTGTTAGATTTTGCGGCAATTTTAAAATTGGATTCCACAGCAATAATACTCAGCACCAGCTTTGGATCAACCTTGTACCAAGTGGCAATGGTATCGACCAAGCTTAATATCCAACGCTTATTTTCAGGTAAATTTGCTATCAAGCTGTCGATATTCGCTGGGCGCGATTGCATAGATTTTTCTGGATCAACTGCAGATGTTACACAGGCTGGCATATCCACATAAACCAGCTCTACGGTTTCGAGCATTTTTTGTGATTCGTAATGGCCTTGCATAGACGCGGCCGCAAACAATGCAGCAGCCAGATCGCGATTGGCTGGCACGCCCTTGCCTACTGCGTACAAAATGCCTAGCCGAAAATAAGCTTCAGCACTGCCATAGCGCGAGGCTTGACAATATAGTTTAGCCGCCTGCCAATCGCCATCATCCAGACGTTCGTTGCGCTCTAGCAACACGGCACGTTGCAACAGCTCAGCGATGACTGGTGGCTCATTATCAAATGCTAGTAACTCTTTATCGCTAAATTGTGCTCGTGCAGAATTCGCCGCTAATAACATAGCGACGAACCATAATGCACAGCATGCACGAACCACAGATTTACCCAAAGATTATACTTTCATAGTTGCTACATCACTTTAGCTAGCGGTTTTGTTAAATACAAACTTGCCTGACTTCACATCTACTCTGACCGTGTCTTTCGCCACAAAATTCCCTGCCAAAATTTCACGTGCCAACGGATTTTCAATTTCACTTTGAATAGCGCGTTTTAGTGGTCGTGCTCCATACACTGCATCAAAACCCGCATTGGCAATTTCAGCAATGGCTGCATCGGTTAATTCTAATTGCATATCCATTGCGTTCAAGCGTTTTGCAAGATATTGCAATTGAATGCCGGCAATCGATTTAATGTGCGCTTCACCCAGAGCATGGAATACCACGACTTCATCAATACGATTCACAAACTCAGGTCTGAAATGGGTTTTGACTTCGCCCATCACCGCCAGTTTCACCACTTGATAATCCTGATCCGCCATGCTTTGTATCATTTGCGAACCCAAGTTACTGGTCATGATAATAACTGTATTTTTAAAATCTACAGTGCGGCCTTGACCATCGGTTAAGCGCCCATCATCCAGCACTTGCAACAATACATTAAAAACATCTGGATGGGCTTTTTCAACCTCATCCAACAAAATCACGCTGTAAGGTTTACGGCGCACCGCTTCAGTGAGCGTGCCACCCTCTTCATAACCTACATAGCCCGGAGGCGCACCTATCATGCGCGCTACTGAGTGTTTTTCCATAAACTCACTCATATCGATACGAATCAAGTGATCTTCGGAATCAAACAAAAAGCCTGCCAGCGCTTTGCATAGCTCCGTTTTACCAACACCAGTCGGGCCCAAAAACAAAAAGCTGCCATAAGGGCGGTTTGGGTCACCCAAACCAGAACGTGATCGACGAATGGCATCAGACACCAACCGCACTGCTTCATCTTGGCCAACCACACGCTCATGCAACTTGGTTTCCATGGTGAGCAGCTTTTCTCGCTCACCGGTCATCATTTTGCTCACTGGAATTCCGGTAGCGCGGCTCACCACTTCGGCGATTTCATCGGCACCTACTTCGGTACGCAACATTCTATTTTTGCTTTGTGGTGCGGTGGCTTCGGCTTTTGAAGCCTGTTTTAGCTGCGCTTCTAACGCTGGCAGTTTGCCATATTGCAGCTCAGAGACTTTTTGCCATTCACCTTTACGCGTAGCTTCTTCCATCTCGAATTTAATTTTATCGATGGCTTCTTTAATATGCGCAGAACCCTGCACCTGCGCTTTTTCTGCTTTCCAGATTTCTTCTAAATCCGCATATTCTTTTTCAAGCTTGACGATTTCTTCTTCAATCAACTCAAAGCGCTTTTTGCTGCCTTCGTCTTTCTCACGGCGCACCGCTTCACGCTCGATTTTTAATTGAATCAAACGTCTATCTAATTTATCCATCACTTCCGGCTTGGAATCAATCTCCATCTTGATACGGCTGGCAGCCTCATCAATCAGGTCAATCGCTTTATCTGGTAAAAAGCGGTCAGTAATATAGCGATGGCTCAATTCTGCTGCCGCCACAATCGCTGGGTCGGTGATTTCCACGCCGTGATGCAACTCGTATTTTTCTTGCAGGCCACGCAAAATCGCAATCGTCGCTTCCACACTAGGCTCATCCACTAATACTTTTTGAAAACGGCGCTCTAATGCTGCGTCTTTTTCAATATATTTGCGATATTCATCTAAAGTGGTTGCCCCCACGCAATGCAGTTCACCGCGCGCCAATGCAGGCTTGAGCATATTGCCGGCGTCCATGGCGCCTTCGGCTTTACCGGCGCCAACCATGGTGTGTATTTCATCAATAAATAAAATGGTTTGGCCTTCATCTTGCGCGAGTTCTTTCAGCACAGATTTCAGGCGCTCTTCAAACTCACCGCGATATTTAGCACCCGCCAGCAAAGCTGCCATGTCTAAGGACAATACTTTTTTGTTCTTGAGTGATTCCGGCACTTCGCCATTCACAATACGCTGTGCCAAACCTTCAACAATCGCAGTTTTACCTACGCCTGGCTCACCGATTAACACCGGGTTATTTTTAGTGCGACGTTGCAACACTTGAATCGCGCGACGAATCTCATCGTCACGACCAATGACCGGGTCTAGCTTGCCCATACGCGCACGTTCGGTTAAATCCATGGTGTATTTTTTAAGTGACTCGCGCTGGCCTTCGGCCTCTTGACTATCCACACTCTCATTACCCCGCACCGCTTGAATCGCAGATTCAAGCGCGGCTTTGGTGAGTCCGTTTTGCTTGAGCAATCTCGCGGCTTCACCTTTATCATCCGCCAACGCCAGTAAAAACATCTCGCTGGCAATATAAGCATCGCCACGTTTTTGCGACAACTTATCAGTCAGATTCAGCAGATTATTCAAATCACGCGAAATGGCGATTTCGCCACTGGCGTCTGCAGATTTTGGAAGATTGCTAATCGCACTATTTAAACTGGTTTTCAGTTGATTGAGTTGTACACCGGCACGCGCCAGCAACGATGCAGTTGCACCATCTTCTTGATTCAATAATGCCAGCAACAAATGCTGCGGCTCGATTGCAGTATTGTCAGCGCCCAAAGCAATGCTTTGTGCGTCGTTAATGGCTTGCTGGAATTTGGTGGTCAATTTATCAAAGCGCATATTCACTCCCAATGGAATTTAAAGTTATCTGCAATTACTATGGGGGGCGTTAGTTGATTTTCAATAGCCATCTATTAAGCCAGCGCAAGCGTATGGTGATGACAGGATTCATAAAATTTAGTGATAAAATCAGAGGTTATTGTCTGCTCAATAAAAGAATTTTTATGGTTAACATTCTCTGTAGCTTCTTTCAAATCCCCCCTAGCCCCCCTTTTTCAAAGGGGGGTAAGCAGTCAGCGTTTATAAGCTGTTTAATTCCATTGCAGGTAAAAAATGTGCTGAAAACACTCGCCAGCTTATCCACACTATCCAAGTGCGCCATTCCCCCCTTTGAAAAAGGGGGGCTAGGGGGGATTTCTGGGGAGCTAGGGGGGATTTCTGAGTTGGCAGTGGGGATTTCTGGGGAACTAGGGAGCACTTTTAGTCCTCGTAGTAGAAAGGGAGTTTGCCAAACTATCAATAGCTCCTTCAGTTTAGTTTGGAAAACCTAATGTCAGAAAACAGCTTATTGAGCTTAGAATCAACTGCGCCGCCTATAGTGAATCCAGCTTGGTCAATTTTGGACACCGAAGAGCAATGGCAGGAGTTCAGCGAGCCTGTGGCAGATGACACTCAAGGCTTGATAAAGTCTAATCTACTACTCGATGGCTTACGCTGCGCAGCCTGCTCAGGCATTATCGAGGAAGGCTTGAAAGCCACACCCGGGGTTGTGAACGCACGTGTCAGCATGTCTAAGAAACGTGCCGTGGTGATTTGGTCACCCGCCCTCACCAAACCCTCCAGCATCTTAAGTGCAGTGCAAGCCTTGGGCTACAGCGCTAGCCCAGCAACGCAGTATGAGAGTGACCAAGTCATTATCAAAAAGCAACGTGCCGCTTTCTGGCGCTGGATGGTGGCTGGCTTTTGTATGATGCAAGTGATGATGTACGCCAGCCCGACCTATTTCACTGAGCCTGGTGAAATTTCTAGCGACATTCTGCATTTGCTAAACTGGGCTTCATGGTTGCTAAGTTTGCCAGTGTTGCTATTCTCAAGTAGCACGTTTTTTAGCAACGCTTATCGTGATTTGCGTATGCGTCAAATCAGCATGGATATGCCCGTGGCGATTGGCATTGTGATCACCTTTGTAGTGAGTTCGGCCGCGACATTTGAGCCTAATAGCTGGTGGGGCAACACGGTTTATTTTGATTCGCTCACCATGTTTGTGTTTTTCTTGTTATCCGCACGTTTGATTGAAGTCAAATTACATAAGCAGACCTTAGGTTCACTGGAACTGCTCATCAGCCGCATTCCTGAAAGTACCGAACGCCTTAATGCAGATGGCAGCTACACGCGAATTGTGAATACCAAACTTAAAATTGGTGACATCGTGCGCGTGAATATCGGCGAAGCGTTTCCCGCTGATGGCAAACTGATTGCTGGCAGCACTAGCGTGGATGAATCATTACTCACCGGCGAATCTACCGCCATTCATAAAAACCTCAACGACAAAGTGATCGCCGGTAGTTTTAATTTGCGTCAGCCTGTCAATATGCTGCTAGAAGCACTGGGCGCGTCTACCAAATACGGTCAAATTGTGAGCCTGATTAACCAAGCCGCGATTGAAAAACCGCGACTTTCTGAATTGGCAGACCGTGTGGCACGACCGTTTTTAATTTTTGTAATGAGCGCTGCGGCGATTGCTGCAGCTTTACTGTGGGATGTAGATCGTGGTCGCGCTCTAATGACCGCTGCTGCAGTGTTGATTGTGACCTGCCCTTGCGCACTATCATTAGCCACGCCAGCCGCCATGCTTTCCAGTGCCAGCGCTTTTGTCAAACGCGGTATTTTGATTAAGCGCCTGCAAGCGATAGAAAATATTGCCGATGTAGATACGATCATTTTTGATAAGACCGGCACGCTCACTGAAGACCATATTGAAGTGACTGCAATACAGCATCAATCAAGCCTGACCGAGGCTGAAGCTTTGGGGCTTGCCGCCGCAATCGCACAGCATTCTTACCACCCGGTTTCACGCGCTATAGTCAATGCGCACAAAAAAACCCAAACCGCAGCATTTGCAATTAGCTTGCACAACATTCAGGAAACTGCCGGCGCAGGCATGTATGCAGAAGTCAGCAGCCACACACTGATTAATAGTCACTTAAAACTAGGCTCTGCAAAGTTTTGTGATGTTAGTGAACAATACCAGCATGTGCAGCAAGTGCATTTAGCAGATGCCAACGGCTGGTTAGCAAGCTTTACGCTACAAGAAGCCATTAAACCTGATGCGTCACTGACTATACAGCGCCTGAAAAATAGTGGGCTCACCATTGAGCTGTTATCGGGCGATCATTCTGATGCAGTAGCCAACACGGCAACTAGCATAGGCATTACCCAGTATCAGGCAGGATGCAGCCCCGAGGATAAACTGCATCGATTGCAAACACTGAAACAACAAGGTCACAAAGTACTCATGGTAGGTGACGGTTTGAATGACGGGCCAATATTAGCCAGCGCGCATGTTTCAATTGCAATGGGTAAAGGTGTGCCCTTAAGCTTGGCGCATGCCGACTATATTTTCCTGAATGGCGATATTAGCCAAATTCCGGATTTGATTCGCCATGCACAACACACCATGAAAATTATTAAAGAAAACATAGGCTGGGCAATTTTTTACAATTTGATTAGCATACCGCTCGCGTTCTTTGGTATCTTGTCAGCTTGGCTGGCTGGTTTAGGCATGGCGGTGAGTTCGCTGATTGTAGTGGCAAACGCATTGCGCTTAACCAAATTTATGCAGACTAAAATTTAATTTCACAGGTTTAGCATCATGGACATACTATTTATCTTAATTCCACTGTCAGTCATCATGGCGCTTATTGTACTGGCTGGGCTATGGTGGGCGGTATATCGTGGCCAATTTGAAGATATCGAAGATGAAGGCAAGCGCATCTTGGAAGATGATGATTGATAATCGCCCAAGCATCGCTTAGCCTCAGCTACCCAGCACACAACCCTATAAAGCCCCTCCCCAGCCATGGACTTTACCTACCTGATTGATTTGTTTTTACACTTGGATAAACACTTGGAAGTGGTCGCCGCCACTTGGGGCATGTGGATTTATGTGTTGCTGTTTGCCATTATTTTTGTAGAAACCGGCTTTGTAGCCATGCCTTTTTTGCCGGGCGACTCACTATTATTCGTGGCCGGTGCAATTGCCGCAGTGGGCGGCATGAGCCTACCTTTATTGATGATACTGCTCACCATGGCTGCTATTGCCGGTGATGCGGTAAATTACTCAGTAGGCCGATGGGCAGGGCCTAAAGTGTTCTCATGGGAAAGCTCACGCTGGTTTAATAAAGAAGCGTTCAACAAAACGCATGCATTTTATGAGCAACACGGGCCAATTACGATTGTGGTTGGGCGATTTTTACCTTTTATACGTACTCTTACACCATTTGTTGCAGGTGTAGCTGAAATGTCTTACCGCAAATTCGCTTTTTACAATGTCACTGGTGGCATTCTGTGGGTATGTGGTTTGACCGGCTTAGGCTTTTTAATTGGCAATCTGCCATGGGTAAAAGCCAACTTTTCCATTGTGGCGCTCGCTATGATTATCATTCCTGCACTTCCTACAGTTTGGGTCGTCGCAAAACACTTCTTGCAGTCGCGCAACAAAACTTCACGCAACTAATCTCCTGCATTTCACGTATTAGCCAATTACAACCCAAATGTCGTTTTAATCAACGCTTTCACGCATCGAGTGCGCAAAATACAGCCAAAGCCTAAAACTTCGCTCACAACATTCAAGTTGCACATTCAACAATTTTGTCAATAGCAAGGCACTGCAAAAGATAGCAAAAAAAAGTAACACTTTGTTTCAAAATTGTAACAATTTGCTTGAGGCGTGTGCTTTTTTATGTTAGTTTTTGATCTGCGTCAAAATGACGCACTAGTGGTAGTAATCCGCAGGTCATCCTTGAAAGCTCATAGGTGATTTATGACAATTGTAAGTTCAGACGGCACGGTAATTGTAGCAAAACCCAATAACTCATTGTCTCAACAGGGGTTTTTGTGGCTGTTTGCAAGCATCCTGCTGATTACGACTACAGTTGCAATAGGCGTAAGCTTAGCCGGGGCTTGGCTGGTGCTGCCTTTCGCGGGTATTGAAGTCATGGCCTTTGCTTACGCGTTTCATCATGTGTTTCTGCATTATGGGGATTTTGAGCGCGTTTCGCTGGTTGGTAATGAAGTGGTGATTGAAAAATGCAATGATAAGAATTCAGAGAAATTCACCTTTGAACGCTATTGGGCAAAAGTAACTTTGCGCAATAACGAAGATGGGGATTGCAGTATCTTCATCGGATCGCATGGTAAAGAAGTGGAGTTTGGCAGTCGCTACATGGACCAAGACCAGCGCATCACGGTCGCCAAACAACTTAAACAACAATTAAAAACCATTTAATAGTTTTTGGGAGAAAGTATGTTTAGGCAAGCAATCAACAGATTATGTTTCAGTCTGCTGTTATTACTCACGGCACCACAAGTTTTTGCTGATTACAGCTGGAACTTTCCTGAGCCAGTAACGCCGATGGCATTAGACACACTGCACGTACACAATAAGTTTATGCTAATTGTTGCGGTGATTTTTGTGGTGGTACTTGCCATCATGATCTACTCAATTTTCAAACATCGCAAAAGCGCTGGATATCAGGCTGTCGCTGATAAAGCGCCTTCTACTTTCAGTGAAATTTTTTGGACACTAATTCCATTTATTATTTTGCTACTCATCGACTTTGTGATTATGGGTATCCCTGCTTATCACAGCGTGGTGATGATGGAAGACACCCGCAATGAGTCTCACCTAGTCCTGAAAGTCACTGGCTCACAATGGCGCTGGCAATATGAGTACATGGGCAACACCGACAAAGGTATAGAAGCGGGTATTGAAGATGCCAAAGGCATTAAATTTGTCAGCAATCTTTCTACACCACAAGATCAAATAGACGGTACTGTTGCACCGGTGAACGACCCTGAAAAACCATATTTACTCGATGTAGACAATCGTCTCGTGCTACCTGTGGGGGCTAAAGTACGTATTCTAATGACTTCTACTGATGTATTGCACAATTGGTGGGTACCGCAATTCGGTTCATCGCGTTTGGCAGTGCCAGGCTTTATTCGCGAAACATGGGTGCAAGTAGAAAAACCTGGTACTTATCGTGGCCAATGTAAAGAGCTATGCGGTAAAGGTCATGGTTACATGCCAGTAGTGGTAGACGCCCTGCCTGCTGAAGAATACAAAGCTTGGGTCATTGCCAAAAAAGAAGAAATGGCCAGCGCTGATGCAGGTGCTGACAAAGAGTGGACTAAAGAAGACTTAGTGGCTGAAGGTAAAGCCGTGTACGAGAAAAACTGTGCGGTTTGCCACCAAGTGACTGGTGCCGGTTTACCGCCTGCATTCCCAGCAATTACTGGTAGTAAAATCAGCTTAGCGCCAATTTTTGGTGCGGATGGTAAATACCTGCCAGATAGCCACTTAGATCGTGTGTTGAACGGTAAAGGCATCATGCCTGCATGGAAAGCAACCCTCAATGATACTGAGATTGCAGCAGTCATCACCTACGAGCGTAATGCCTTGGGTAATAATGTTGGCGACGTTTTGCAGCCGTCACAAGTTAAAGCAGCGCGTCAATAATTATAAAGTTTAGGTACAGGAGAAAGTTATGAGTACAACAACAGTTGCACATCACGATGAACACGCCGACCATCCAACCGGAATCATGCGGTGGCTGACGACAACAAACCACAAAGATATCGGTACGATGTACCTCACCTTCTCGCTAATTATGTTTTTAGTGGGTGGTGCGATGATTTTGGGTATTCGTGCCGAGTTATTCCAACCAGGTCTGCAACTCATGAAGCCGGATTTTTATAATCAGCTGATTGGTGTGCATGCCTTAATCATGATTTTTGCAGCCTTGATGCCAGCAGCAACCGGTTTTGCTAACTGGATGATTCCACTGCAAATCGGGGCACCTGACATGGCGTTACCGCGCTTGAATAACTGGGGTTTCTGGTTGTTACCACCTTCAGCCATCCTACTCACGTTACCGTTCACACTGGCATTATTCGGTATTGGTGATGGCGCAATGGCAACAGGCTGGACATTCTACCCACCACTTTCAGTACAAGGTGGTTTTGGCGTGGATTTTGCGATTTTTGCAGTGCACTTGCTAGGTATTTCTTCAGTGTTAGGTTCAATTAACATCATTGTGACATTATTTAACATGCGCGCACCTGGCATGACACTCATGAAAATGCCAATGTTTGCTTGGGGCTGGTTAATCACTGCGTTCTTACTGATTGCAACTATTCCAGTATTAGCTGGTGCGGTCACCATGTTATTGACAGACCGTCACTTCGGCACCCACTTCTTTGATGCTGCTGGTGGTGGCGATCCGATTCTGTTCCAACACTTGTTCTGGTTCTTTGGTCACCCAGAAGTGTATATTTTGTTACTACCAGTTTGGGGTTTCATTCCACAAATTCTGCAAACATTCTCACGTAAGCCTATGTATGGTTACAAAGCGCAGGTTTACTCATTGTGGGCGATTGGTGCCTTGGCAGTAGTAGTATGGGCGCACCACTTCTTTACCGCAGGCTTGCCAGTGCCAGCATTGCTGTACTTTATGTATAGCACCATGGCAATTTCATTACCGCTTGCAGTGTTGTTCTTCTGCTGGATTAAAACCATGTGGCGCGGTTCTATGAGTTTTGAAACACCAATGCTGTTTACAGTAGGTTGGATTATCCTATTCGGTATCGGTGGCTTGACTGGTTTGGTATTGGCCGACGTAGCTGCCGATGCGCAGTATCACAACAGCTACTTTGTGGTGGCGCATTTCCACTACACGCTGTTCGCTGGCGGCATCATGGGCATTATGGCTGGCGTGTACTACTGGTTACCAAAAATGACTGGTCATATGTACAACGAAACATTGGGCAAATGGCATTTCTGGTTAACTGCAATCTCGTTCAACCTGACATTTATTCCACAGTTCTTCTTAGGTTTGGCAGGTATGCCACGTCGTATTCCTGACTACGCGTTACAGTTTGCTGAGTTCAATGCAATCTCATCGGTAGCGGCATTCGTGCTTGGTCTATCTCAGTTGCTGTTTGTGTATAACATCATCAGCACAGTGAAAGGCGGCAAAAAAGCGACTGATCAAGTTTGGGAAGGCGCAGAAGGTTTAGAGTGGACGTTGTCATCTCCACCTCCGTACCATAGCTTTTCTGAACAGCCAGTCATTAAATAATTCACTATGTTGGATTTGCAAGGCTCAGCTTGACAGCTGAGCCTGCTATTAAATATGAAAAATAATGAAGTAAAAAAAAGTGGTAGTAACATAAAAATTGCTGTTGTTATCGGGCTTATTACTTTTGCTTGGTACTTAGCTTCGATGTTTACCTTATGGAAATAAAAAACGAAGAATTAAGTCCTGCGCAAACGCGACACTTAGCCAATAAAAAGCTGGGGTTTAAGATGTTGTGGATTGTTGCTGGTTCGCTGCTGTTTGCATTTGCTTTAGTGCCGCTGTACGACGTGTTATGTACCATTACAGGTTTAAACGGTAAAACAGTGACGACCGCTTCGCAGCTAGAAAATGCCAAAGTCGATGAAACTCGCTGGGTCACCATACAGTTCACTTCTAGCGTGATGCCTGGCTTGGGTTGGAATTTTTACCCTAAACAAGCCAGTATTAAAGTACGGCCTGGTCAAGTTGAAACTGTGTTATTTGAAGCAAAAAATATCACCAGTCAGGTTGTTGCTGGTCAAGCGATACCGAGCGTAAGTCCAGGTCAAGCCGCAGCACACTTGAAAAAAATTGAATGCTTTTGTTTTCAAAGACAAGAGTTAAAAGCCGGCGAGACTAAACTCATGCCTTTGCGCTTTTTTGTGAGCAATGACTTACCGGTTGACGTCAAAGAAATGACCTTGTCTTACGCATTTTTTAAGTCAAAAGATTAGATGAATAAGTGCTGACTAAAAGTTACACACCGATTTGCAAGAAGATGTATCGCAGTAAATTGAGTAATACAATAAAGTTATCTAAAAAGTTATCTTGGGTTGCGTTAAATTTAATATAAAAACATGTTCGGCTTGTTTGAAGCTAGACAATGCAATAAGGGAGATTATGCATGACAACACATTCAGGTAATCATTATTTTGTTCCACACGGGGCACTCTATCCGGTGATTATTTCTGCCGGTTTACTGGCGCTGGCATCAGGTTTCATTTTTAGTGTGGCGACTGATACCAATAAAGACTTAGCTTACTTACAATCTCCCGGTCAGTGGATGATGTATATCGGCGCTGCCATTATTATGTTCATGACATTCAAATGGATGAGCGCAATTATTGTTGAAAGCCTTACCGGCCAATACAAAAAATGGGAAGACAAGTCATTCCGTATCGGCATGATTGTATTTATCTGCTCTGAAGTAGCGTTTTTTGCTGCATTCTTTGGCGCCTTGTTTTACATGCGGGTACTGTCTGTTCCCGAACTGGCTTCATTCGACCCGATGTTTACGCCTTATAAAGATTTCCTGGGTACATGGCCATCCGTAGGTCCTGGCGGTGTGGTGTTAGGCACAGAGTACAAACCAGCAGCATTAACGCCTATGGGCGCATGGGGCTTGCCTGCCATCAACACCGCATTGCTGCTGACATCTGGTGCGACCATTACTTGGGCGCACTGGGGCTTGTTAAAAGACAATCGTAAACAATTGGTATGGGGCTTATTTCTAACCGTAGCGCTTGGTGTAGCCTTCTTGATTTGCCAAGGCTTGGAATATCACCATGCTTACACTGAACTAGGTTTAACCTTAAATAGCGGCGCATATGGCGCTACCTTCTTTATGCTCACGGGTTTCCATGGCTTTCACGTGACTCTCGGCACTATCATGCTGATCGTGATTTGGTTACGTTCAATTAAAGGTCACTTCACAGCTAAAAATCACTTCGGTTTTGAGGGTGTGGCTTGGTACTGGCACTTTGTAGACGTGGTTTGGTTGGGTCTGTTTATTTTCGTGTACTGGCTGTAGATTAGTGCTATAAAAAAGGGGTGCATATTCAGCACCCTTTTTATTTGTAATTTAGTTATTTGTGCTTTAGTTATTTGCGCTTTAGCAATAAAACGGCATTAAGCGGATTGAAACTTAGTGTTGGAATTATTGTGGTGCTTGGCCAATAAAACCGAAGTAGTAACTCACAAGTAACACCAAAAACAAAGTAATAGAAAGTCCGATACGCAAAGTTAATGCTTTAACGGTACGCTCAGCTCCACTTTTATCTTTTGCCAAAAAATATAGTGCAGAAAACAAGCTACCGATAATGACAAATAACACTACTACGATGATGATTTTAAATAACATATTGATGTCCAATCTAGTTTGATTGAGACATTATGCGATGGCGATGACACAAAAGCAATTTAGATTATCAAACTATAATTTCCGTCCATCTTGGCTAGGTTTTCTAATCTTGATTGTATGTATTCCAACATTTATCAAGCTTGGATTATGGCAACTCAACAAAGCTCAACTCAAGCAGGAAATTCAAACCAGCTATAACCAGTCTCTGGACAATGATGCGCTGAGCTTGCCGGAACAGCTGGATAATCTGGATAGCTGGAATTATAAAAAAGTAAAAATAAGTGGCCAGTACGAGACCCAATATCAAATACTGCTGGATAATCAGGTAGAGCAAAGTCGTGGTGGGTTTCATGTGATTACACCACTAAAAATTGATGGTCGCGATGAATACATCCTGATTAATCGCGGCTGGGTTGCTGGCAACGAAAACCATACCACATTACCTGATGTCGCCACGCCGACTGCAAAAGTTGAAATTATTGGTTTAGTTTGGTTACCGTCTAAAAAAATCTTCAGCTTAGAAACTGAAGCGCAAAAATCCCAGTGGCAAAGCGTATGGCAAAACATGGACATGTCACGCTATCAAGCTAGCGTGCCAATTAAAGTGTTACCCGTAGTCATTAAATTGGATGCCAAAAGCAATGCCGGTGGTTTTGTGCGCAATTGGCAGTTGCCCGCAGAAAAAATTGCAACCAACATGGGTTACGCTTACCAATGGTTTGGTTTTGCCATCGCTAGCTTGCTGATATTTTTATATACCAGCGTCAAAAAAGTAAATCTCCACCAAACATAGGCAATATCAATATGCATACTGAAATTGAAAACCCAGAATATTTAGCGCGCCAAGGTCGCGGCCGTCTCATGCTGATTAGCATGTTGATATTTTTTGTGACGCCTATCGTAGTCGTCATTGCCATGTATAAACTAGACTGGCGACCACAAGGCAATAGCGTAGGTGAACTGGTGGTGCCTGCACGCTTGTTGAATATGCAGCACACATTGTTATTGAGTGATGGCAAGCTAGTGCCAGCTAACATTTGGAAAGACAAATGGAGCATGCTGTATGTGGCGGGTGATTGTGCTGAACAGTGCAATCGTAAACTGCATTTGATGCGCCAATTGCATGTATCTTTGTATAAAGAAATTCCACGTATGCAACGGGTATTAATTACCACCTCTCAAGATGTAACTGCATTCAATAAAGCTTATCCAGAGCTGTTGATTATGAATCAACCCGTAGTTGAAATTAGCGCTTTAAGTGAGCAGTTTCAGGTGAATAACGAACCTGCAATGTCATCAGATCGCATTTACCTGATTGATCCACTAGGCCACTTGATGATGAGTTTTGCGCCTGATACCGACCCGGCACTGATTCGTAAAGACATTACTCGCCTCATGAAATACTCTTGGGCAGGCTAACTATGCATTATCAAAACTTCAAACGCCTAACATTATTTGCTGCTTTGCTTGCGCTTTGCGTAGTGGTATTAGGTGCCTATGTGCGCCTCTCTGACGCAGGTTTGGGTTGCCCAGACTGGCCTGGCTGCTACGGCACTTTAACCGTGCCTCAAAGCGAACAAGCCATTCAAAAAGCACAACAAGTGTTTCCACATAGCACCATAGAAACCGGCAAGGCTTGGAAAGAAATGGCGCATCGGTATATAGCAGGATTGCTAGGGCTACTGGTATTGGCAATCTTTGCTTTAGGTTGGCGCCATAAACGTATTATTAAGGTGAGCCCGTTGCTGCCCTCTGCGCTGTTGCTGATTATTATGTTTCAAGCTGCGCTAGGCATGTGGACTGTGACTATGCTGCTTAAACCTGCCATTGTCAGCGCACATCTGATTGGTGGCATGACGACTTTGGGCTTACTGGTATGGATAGCGCACCGCCATTGGGGTAGTGAGGATAGCTTCAGTATCAGCCCAAACCTACGCTTAATGGTGCGCGGGGCCTTTGTCATACTGCTCGGGCAAATATTTTTAGGCGGCTGGACCAGCACCAACTATGCGGCACTGGCATGTACGGATTTTCCTACTTGCCACGGCGCATGGCTGCCTGAAATGGATTTTAAAGATGCCTTCCATCTGGTGCGCGAACTGGGCGCAAGTCCTGATGGCGGTAATTTAGGCTTACCTGCACTCACCGCCATTCAGTGGACACATCGTATCGGGGCATTAATCACCTTACTCTATATGGGTACGCTGGCATTGCTGCTATTAAAAATCAGGCAACTCAATACGCTAGCTTACTTACTCATCATCGTCCTCAGTGCACAAATCCTTATCGGTATCGGCAACTTGATTTTGCATCTACCACTAGTATTGGCAGTGGCGCACAATTTAGGCGCTGCGCTACTGGTCACTGTCACTGTCATAATTAATTCAAAGATTACAAAAAAGCGTTAAAACAT
>NCHI01000020.1 GCA_002281815.1 Methylotenera sp. 24-45-7 | reverse complement strand
CACCCATAACGCCGATGGCGCAATGGGCGTGGTGATTAATCGCCCTACGGACATGACCTATGGTTTGTTGTTTGAAAAAATCAATTTAGCATTAACTGACATTGCCTTATCTGGCCGACCTGTATTGTATGGCGGGCCAGTGCAGCCAGAACGCGGCTTCGTGATTCATCAGGCAGGTGGCGAATGGGATAGCTCCATCACCATTTCTGAAAATATAGCGCTCACCACTTCAAAAGATATTTTGCTGGCAGTCGCTGAAAACAAAGGCCCGCAAAAGCTTCTGCTGTCACTCGGTTATGCAGGTTGGGTTGCAGGCCAGCTAGAGCAGGAAATTGCCCAAAACGCTTGGCTATCAGTGAAACCAAGTGACGCGCCCACACTTCAAAAATTGCTATTTGAAACACCGCATGAAGAACAGCTGAGTGCAGCGATGGCACTATTGGGATTTGATCCATCCATGCTGTCTGATGTGGCCGGTCACGCTTAAACGCATGTTATTGATTGATAACGAAAATGTTTACGACCCCGCCAAGGTACTATCAGGCACAGTGCTAGCCTTTGATTTTGGTGAAAGACGCATCGGCATTGCTGTAGGCGAACATCTAATCAGAAGTGCCAACCCGCTCACCACCATTGACAATGAAAGCAATGAGGTACGTTTTAACTTAATTACGCAGTTGGTGAACGAGTGGCAGCCTAAATTACTAGTGGTTGGTTTGCCGCTAAGTTTGGATGGCAGCGAGACTGAAGTGACACAGTTGTGCAAAAAGTTTGCACGCCGCCTAAATGGCCGCTTTAACTTGCCCGTGGTGTTAATTGATGAACGCTACAGCTCAGTTGAAGCCAGTCAGTTGTTAAATCAAAGCGGCATTAAAGGCCGCGCGCAGAAAGTGATGCTAGACCAAGTGGCCGCACAAACCATATTACAAAGCTATTTTGATGGCCTATCGTGAATATTTATGTAAAATAGCGGCATGGCAAAAAATCATTCAAACGTCACTGTCTCTGAATTACCTAGCGCTGAAGAATTACTGAAAGTTTTAGCGCAAAAAATCACCCCTTTATTGCAAGAAAACACCGCGCTGGTGGGTATACACAGCGGCGGCGTATGGCTGTTGGAAAGACTGCTGGTTCTACTGCAAGATCCCATACAAAAGTATCATATTGAACACGGCACTTTAGATGTGTCTTTTTACCGCGACGATTATTCGCAACGTGGCCTAAAAGCTGAAAACCGTCCTAGCCAAATCAGCTTCGAAGTTGAAAACAAACACATCATTTTAATTGATGATGTGTTTTACACCGGTCGCACTACACGTGCCGCCATGAACGAATTGTTTGATTATGGTCGCCCAGCGAGCATTTCACTGGCCGCGTTAGTAGATCGTGGCGGTAGAGAACTGCCGATTGCACCGCAAGTGGTTGCCGCCAATATCACCCTAGAAGCCAGTCAACGCTTACAATTAATTCAGCTTGCCGATGAAAGCTTAGCATTGGCACTTAATCAACACGATAGCGCGAGAACCTAAAGCGTATGAATAATCCCCAACTTGATGCTGACGGCAACCTGAAACATCTGCTGTCGATTGAAGGCCTGCCCAAAAGAATACTCAACCAAATACTGGATACCGCTGAATCATTTGTCGGTGTTGCCGAGCGCGAAGTGAAAAAAGTGCCGCTACTGCGCGGCAAAACCGTCTGTAACTTGTTTTTTGAAAACAGCACCCGCACCCGCACCACCTTTGAAATCGCCGCCAAACGACTGTCTGCGGATGTAATCAGCCTGAATGTGAGCACTTCCTCACAATCTAAAGGTGAAACCATACTGGACACGGTAGACAACCTGATTGCCATGCATGCTGACATGTTTGTGGTACGCCACGGACAATCCGGTGCCGCACATTTAATTGCCAAGCATGTGCCAGCGCATATCCATGTCGTCAATGCCGGAGATGGTCGCCATTCGCACCCAACTCAGGGTTTGCTGGATGTGTTCACAATTCGCAAATATAAGCCTGAACTACATAATCTTAGAATCGCTATCGTGGGGGATGTTCTGCACTCGCGCGTTGCGCGTTCCGAAATTCATGCGCTCACCACTTTGGGTGTGCCTGAAATTCGTGTCATTGCCCCAAAAACCTTATTGCCTACACAAGTAGAAAAACTTGGCGTGCATGTGTTTCATGACATGGAACAAGGCTTAAAAGATGTTGATGTAGTCATGATGCTACGACTGCAAAATGAGCGTATGAGTGGCGCTATGCTGCCTAGCTCGCAAGAGTATTTCAAAACTTACGGTCTCACCCAAGACAAGCTCAAGCTGGCAAAACCAGATGCCATCGTCATGCACCCAGGCCCCATGAACCGTGGCGTTGAAATTGACTCCACCGTGGCCGATGGCAAACAGTCAGTGATATTGCCACAAGTGACTTATGGCATCGCCATCCGCATGGCAGTGATGGCAATATTAGCTGGCGGAAATTCGTCGACTAGCAGCCCCGCAGGAGCAGCAGCATGAAGATACACATTAAAAATGGTCATCTAATAGACCCTAAAAACAATATTAATGACAAATTGGATGTATTTATTGCCGCTGGCAAAATTGTTGCTATCGGTAAAGCACCCGATGGCTTTGTTGCCAACCACACCATAGATGCGACACACTTAACGATCTGCCCCGGTTTGGTAGATTTATCAGCAAGACTACGTGAACCGGGTGATGAATATAAAGCCCGTTTACTCAGCGAGTTGCAGGCTGCCGTTGCTGGAGGTGTCACTAGCTTGGCCTGCCCACCTGACACTGATCCAGTGCTAGATGAGCCTGGCTTGGTAGAAATGCTCAAACACCGCACCAAACAGCAAGGTTTGGCGCACGTTTACCCGCTAGGCGCGCTCACCAGACAGCTAGAAGGCAAAGCCTTATCAGAAATGAACGAGCTGCATGCTGCGGGCTGCGTGGGCTTCTCGCAAGCCAATGTAGCGATTACTGATACGCAAGTGTTGTGGCGTGCTATGGAATACGCAGCCACGTTTGGCTTCACTTTGTATTTGCACGCAGAAGAGCCATTTTTAGCCGCCAATGGCGTGGCGCATGATGGTGAAGTCGCCACACGATTAGGCTTAAAAGGTATTCCGAGTGCAGCAGAGGCATTAGCACTGGCGACCATTTTACGTATTGCGCAAGAGACCAAAGCTAAAATTCATATCAGCCGTTTATCTACAGCTGAAGGCGTAGACATGATACGCAAGGCCAAACAACAAGGTCTGAATATCAGTTGCGATGTAAGTGCCAACCACCTACACCTAACCGAACATGATATTGCTTATTTTGATGCCAATTGTCATCTAAAACCACCACTCAGAACCCAGCGCGACAAAGACGCACTGAGAGCTGGCTTGATGGATGGCACAATTGATAGCATCTGCTCTGATCACACGCCAGTGGACGATGATGCCAAGCAAGCACCATTTGCAGAAGCAGAAGTCGGTGCGACAGGTTTGGAGCTATTGCTGCCGTTAACACTTAAATGGGCAGTTGAAGAAAAATTAAATTTGTTACAAGCCATGCGCTTAATCACGCAGGCACCCGCAAACGTTCTAGGAATTGTTGCTGGCGAGTTAAGCCCCAATAGCGATGCAGATTTATGTATTTTTGATGCGAATGAATATTGGAAAGTATGCCCGCAAGCACTGAAAAGCCAAGGCAAAAATACGCCGTTTACTGGCCTAGAACTGGCAGGTAAGGTGAAATATACATTGGTACATGGCCAGATTGTTTACCAGCAGCCACACTAAATTTAACGGGCGCATATGCGCTCGTTAAATGTTTAACTACAAACTTTTAGCTACACTATCCCCAGCGCATCTAAGCCAGCAGATAAATCTTTATCTTGTGCGGCTTTACCTTCCAGTTTAATTTTCAGGCGCAAATCATTCACTGAGTCAGCATTGCGCAATGCGTCTTCATAGGTAATCACATCTGCTTCAAATAAATCAAACAGTGACTGGTCAAAAGTTTGCATCCCCAATTCACGTGACTTGGCGATAATTTCTTTAATCTCGTGCACATCACCTTTAAAGATTAAATCTGAAATCAACGGTGAGTTGAGCATCACTTCCATAGCAGCGGCGCGACCTTTGCCCTCTTTTTTTGGAATCAAACGCTGTGACACAAAAGCACGAATATTCAGTGACAAATCCATTAATAATTGATGGCGGCGCTCTTCAGGGAAAAAGTTGATAATGCGATCCAGCGCCTGATTGGTGGAGTTGGCATGCAAAGTGGCCATACACAAGTGACCCGTTTCGGCAAAGGCAATGGCGTAGTCCATAGTTTCCCGATCGCGTATTTCACCGATTAAAATCACATCCGGTGCCTGACGCAGGGTGTTTTTTAGCGCAATTTGCCAGTTGTCGGTATCCACGCCAATTTCACGTTGGGTCACAATACAGTTTTTATGCTCATGTACAAACTCAACCGGGTCTTCAATAGTGATGATGTGCCCATAACTGTTTTGATTACGGTAGCCCACCATCGCCGCTAGCGAAGTTGATTTACCAGAGCCAGTGCCGCCCACAAAAATCACCAGGCCACGCTTACTCATCGCCACATCTTTCAAAATAGGCGGCAAGCCTAATTCGTCAAACTCCGGAATTTTGGTAGTAATCGTTCTGAACACCAGCCCTACCGAACCGCGCTGCACAAAAGCATTGACACGAAAGCGCGCTACATTGGGAATACTAATCGCAAAATTACATTCATTACTTGCATCAAACTCTGCAGTTTGTTTGTCGTTCATGATAGAACGAGAAATTTCTCTACATTGTTGCGGTGATAAAGCTTGGCTAGTGACCGGGGTGAGTTTGCCATCGATTTTAATGGCCGGCGGAAAGCCCACGGTAATGAACATATCAGAAGCTTTTTTGGCTAACATCAATCTTAATAAATCAAATACAAACTTCTCTGCCTGGCCTTTTTCCATCTGACTTTGCACGGTAATTCCTTTTAAAAATCTTTTTATTTATCCAAGTATCGCATCTTTGTTCGCCGCTTTAGAGCGCGCTTCTGCTGGTGAAATCACATTGCGCTTCACCAAATCTTGCAGGTTTTGATCTAAGGTTTGCATCCCTACGTTTTGACCCGTTTGAATCGCAGAATACATTTGCGGAATTTTGTTTTCACGAATCAAGTTACGAATCGCCGGCGTGCCTATCATGATTTCATGCGCAGCCACACGGCCTTGGCCATCTTTGGTTTTGAGCAAGGTTTGCGAAATCACCGAGCGCAAAGATTCAGACAACATCGAGCGCACCATTTCTTTTTCTGCGGCCGGGAACACGTCAATAATCCGGTCTACGGTTTTGGCGGCTGAACTGGTATGCAAAGTACCAAACACCATGTGCCCGGTTTCTGCGGCAGATAATGCTAAGCGTATTGTTTCCAAGTCACGCATCTCACCGACTAAAATCACATCCGGGTCTTCACGCAGCGCTGAGCGCAAAGCATTGTTAAATGACAAGGTATGCGGCCCTACTTCGCGCTGGTTTATCAAGCAACGCTTAGATTGATGCACAAACTCAATCGGGTCTTCTACCGTTAAAATATGTCCGTATTCAGTTTCATTAATGTAATCAATCATCGCCGCTAGCGTAGTAGACTTACCCGAACCGGTAGGGCCAGTTACCAAACAAATACCTCGCGGCGTTTCAGCAATTTCCTTAAAAATAGCCGGACAGTTCAGTTGCTCTAAAGTCAGAATTTTTGACGGAATGGTACGAAATACTGCACCAGAGCCGCGGTTATGATTAAACGCATTGACGCGAAAACGCGCCAAATTAGGAATTTCAAACGAGAAGTCGCATTCCAAATGTTCTTCGTAGACCTTGCGCTGACCATCGTTCATGATGTCATACACCATGTCATGCACTTGGCTGTGGTCCATCGCTGGTACGTTAATCTTACGAATATCGCCGTGCACGCGGATCATCGGCGGCAAGCCGGCAGAAAGATGCAAGTCAGACGCTTTGTTTTTAACTGAAAACGCGAGTAAATCTGAAATATCCACAACCTGCTCCTGTTATAATTTTCTTGTTATTTGTTTACAAATCTAGGCTTAATGAATTATGACCATAATTGCTTATCGCTTGCAAGAAGTTATCGCAGCTATTCAGCACGCGCAAGACGCTAGCCCGTTTAAACAACAAGTAAAGCTAGTGGCCGTGAGCAAAGCGCAAACTGCTGACGCTGTGCGTGAGGCTTATCAGGCAGGCCAAACTATTTTTGGCGAAAACTATTTGCAAGAGGCGCTGGATAAGCAGCAATTGCTAACAGATTTAAATATTGAATGGCACTTTATCGGGCCAATTCAAAGCAACAAAACGCAGCCTATCAGCCAAAATTTTGACTGGGTTCACAGTGTGGACAGACTCAAGATTGCGCAACGTTTAAATGATGCCAGACCAGCTGACTTAGCACCGTTACAAATTTGCCTGCAAGTTAACGTGAGCAATGAAGACAGCAAAAGTGGCGTTGCACCTGCTGACTTGGCAGCGCTTGCCAGCGAAATTAAAAAGCTGCCTAAATTAACCTTACGTGGCCTGATGGCGATTCCCGCCCCCAGCAAAGATGTAACTCAACAAACTGCGCAATTCAAACAAGTGCGTCAATGTTATGATGCCCTGCTGGCACAGGGTTTTGCATTAGATACACTGTCGATAGGCATGTCTGATGATTACTTGCCGGCAATCGCGCAAGGCGCTACTTTTGTACGTATAGGCTCCGCGATTTTTGGGGCTAGACCTGCTAAAGTTTTAAATTAATCACTTTGGGAAACAGCATTACATGAATATTCATTTTATCGGCGGCGGCAATATGGCACGCGCCATTATTGGTGGCTTAAAGCAAAATGGTTTTGATATGCCAGCCATCACCGTGCTGGAATTAGATGCTGATAAACGTCAAACGCTAAGCCTAGAGTTCGGCATCAACACCACAGACAATTACGCAAGCTTCTCGCAAGCGGATGTTATCGTCTTTGCTGTTAAACCACAGCAACTTAGACAAGTGTGCAACGATTTGCGCTCAAACTTAACCCAACAATTGCTGGTATCGATTGCAGCAGGTGTGCGTAGTCAGGATATTTCACGCTGGCTAGATGGCTATCCTGCCATCGTGCGCGTCATGCCGAATACGCCAGCGCAGATTAGCGCAGGCATTTCTGCGCTTTATGCCATGCCGCAAGTGAGCGCCACTCAGCGCGAACAAGCCAATACGATTTTAGCGGCTGTGGGCAAAACCGTATGGCTGAATGATGAAGGCGAAATGGATGCAGTGACTGCGATTTCAGGGAGCGGCCCGGCGTATGTATTTTATTTTATTGAGGCGCTACAAGAAGCAGGCGTAGCCCTTGGATTGGATGCAGAAGCTGCAAAATTATTAGCCTTGGAAACCTTTGCAGGTGCGAGTTTACTGGCGACACAAAGTAAGGAAGACATCAAAACCTTACGTGCGCAAGTGACATCCAAGGGGGGCACCACCGAACAAGGCATTCTGGCGCTGGAAACTGGAAACATCAAAGACATCGTGCGAGACGCGGCAAAAGCTGCTGCGGCTAAATCTAAATTACTCGGTGACCAATTAGGGGAGATCAATTAGGCAATCCGTTTGCCCTGATAAATACCATGCTGAACAACATCATATTATTTTTGCTCGAAACTGTTTTAGGCTTGCTGACGTTTGCGTTTTTATTACGCTTTTATTTTCAGCTCACTAAAGCCTCGTTTCAAAACCAATTTGCGCAACTCGTGGTAACGCTGACTAATTTTGCGGTTAAACCGCTGCGCCGCGTATTACCTAGTGTGGGCAACATCGACGTTTCTACCTTACTGCTTGCTTATCTCACACAGCTCACCATGCACTTACTGAGCTTGCTGTTAAAGGGCTTCCCGCTATTTGTGGCAGGCGGTCAGGTATGGATAGTCATCACTGGCTTGGCATTACTAGGTGTGGCAAGTGTCAGCATTTCAATTTATCTGTATGCGGTGTTGATACAAGCCGTATTAAGCTGGGTAAATCCACACACACCGATTGCACCTACTTTGAACAGTCTGACTTACCCAGTGTTGCGCTTATTTAGAAAATACATTCCACCCGCAGGTAACTTTGATTTAAGCCCACTGGTGTTTATTATTTTGGCGCAACTGATTCTAACGACCATTCTGTTGCCATTAGAAAACACCTTATTAGCAAGCCTGTGAATTACATCAGAATAATGTCGAAAGATTCCTGACTGTAGGCCGATTCAGCCTGTAGCGAAATCGGCTTGCCAATAAAGTCAGATAAATTGGCTAGACTTTGTGATTCCTCATCCAGCAACATATCAATGACTTTAGGCGCTGCCAACACGCGCAGTTCGCGTGCATTAAACTGACGCGCTTCTCGCAACAGTTCGCGCAGAATTTCATAACATACGGTTTGGGCAGTTTTCAGCTCACCCCTGCCCTGACAAGCCGCACATGGTTCACACAATATATGCGCCAAACTTTCGCGTGTGCGTTTACGTGTCATTTCCACTAAACCTAGCGGTGTAAAGCCGTTTACGCCAGTGCGTGCACGGTCTTTAGCAACCGCTTTTTGCAGTTCTTCCAACACCGCTTCGCGCTGAACATCTTCATCCATATCAATAAAATCGATAATGATGATACCACCCAGATTGCGTAATCTAAGCTGACGTGCAATCGACTGCGCGGCTTCAAGATTGGTTTTAAAAATAGTATCGGACAAGTTTTTACCGCTGACAAAACTACCGGTATTAACGTCCACTGTGGTTAACGCCTCAGTCTGGTCAAAAATCAAATAGCCGCCAGATTTCAGCTCAACTTTACGCGACATGGCTTTTTCAATTTCATGCTCAATGTTGTAAAGGTCAAATAGCGGCCGCTCACCTTGGTAATGTGCAAGTTTATCTAGCGCGGTAATCGCGTATAAATTGGCAAACTCCACCAGCTTTTGATAAGTCTCGCTAGAGTCAACGCGCACCACTTCGGTCTCGGCACACATCACGTCGCGCAACACGCGCATCGGTAAATTCAAATCCTGAAATATCAGTGTGCGTTCCGGTACGGTAACGCTTTTTTCTTTAATGTGTTTCCAAGTTTTGGTCAGGTAATCAATGTCGGCTAACAACTCATCGTCGGTTGCAGTTTCTGACATGGTGCGAATGATATAACCGCCCTCACGCGTTTCGGGCAGCAGCCCAAGCAAACGCGCTTTTAGCAACTCACGCTCAGCCTCATCTTCAATACGCTGAGATACACCGATGTGGTCTTGCTGCGGGAGATACACCAAAAACCGCCCGGCAATGCTAATTTGTGTGGTGAGGCGTGCACCTTTGGTGCCTATCGGCTCTTTAATCACCTGCACCATCACCGACTGACCTTCATGCAGCACTTCTTGAATTGGCCGCTGCGCGTCTAAACTGCCGCATGCCAACACATCTGCCGCGTGCAAAAATGCCGCGCGTTGCAATCCAACCTCAACAAAAGCCGATTGCATGCCCGGCAATACTCGACACACGACACCACGATACACATTGCCCACCAAACCCAGCGAGGTACTGCGCTCAATCTGCAATTCCTGCACTACGCCATTTTCCATCATGGCAATACGGGTTTCTTGTGGGGTAACGTTAATTAATATCTCTTCACTCAATTTAAACTCTCTAACACACATGATTATTTTTAACTGCTAGCACATCACTCAAATCTGAATGATGTGGTGTTTGCGCAGCAACTCTGCGGTTTCATAAATGGGCAAACCCATCACACCGGTATAACTGCCATCAATTCTTTTTATCCAAGCGCCCGCCATGCCTTGTATGCCATAGCTGCCTGCTTTATCTCTGTGCTCACCAGACGCAATGTAGTGCGCTATCTGCGCCTGAGATACTGCCATCATTTCAACTGTAGTGGTGGACAAAACCACTTCAATTTTGTTCATATAAGCCAGTGCTACCGCAGTGTGTACTTGATGCACGCTGCCTGCCAAACCGGCTAACATAGTGCGCGCATCATTGTCATTTTCTGGTTTGCCTAATACTTTTCCGTCCAGCTCTACCGTGGTATCAGCTGCCAATATTGCATGTTTAGCTTGCGCCGCAGATAGCATGCTTAAGCAAGCCTGTGCTTTTTCTCTGGCCAGCCTCAACACATAAGCTTGAGGCGTCTCTCCGTTGGCTTGCGATTCATCAATATCCGCTGGATGAGTGATGCATGCCAAGCCTATTTGCTTAAGTAATTCAACACGGCGTGGACTGCGTGAAGCGAGGTATAGAGTGGTAGGATGTTCAAAGTGGTTACGCATAACTGCACTTTAATTTACTATCTTGAAATAGACAAAGCTTATATGCATTAATCAACATAAAAAGGATAGTGATGACGGACTGGCCCAGCTTACTCAAAATCGGCATTGCATTGTTTGCCATCGTTAATCCTATTGGCAGTGTGCCAGTATTTATGAGCGCCACTAGCGGCTGGAAAAAAGCCGAACGTGCAAAAACTGCAAAGACTGCAGCTTTCACGGTATTTATTGTGTTGACCTTAGCCGCTTTCCTTGGTGACCAGATTTTAGATTTTTTCGGCGTTTCTATTCCCTCATTTCAAGTGGGTGGCGGCATATTACTGATGCTGATCGCCATCTCCATGATGCATGCCAAACAGAGTGCGGCGCATCAAACCGCAGAAGAACGCCAAACCCTGGCTGAAAAAGAAGTCATCGCCATCGTGCCGCTCAGCATTCCATTACTGGCAGGCCCGGGGGCTATCAGTAATATGATTATTGCAGCGCAACAAAACAGCTCGTTTGCAGGCCATCTGTCACTGATTATTCCTATCTTTTTTGTATGTCTGATTATTTGGCTAGTATTAAGCCTGGCTGTAGTCATTGCAAACAAGCTCGGCACCATAGGCATTAATATTGTGACGCGCATCATGGGGCTGATTTTGGCAGCCATGGCAGTTGAGTTTATCGCGCACGGCCTGATCGGTTTATTCCCGAAACTACTGGCTTAAAAAATCAAGCCCCGCGAACATCCTCGCATCGGTTAAAATAAGCGTAAATATTTAAAAGACATCCTTATATGCAATGGAAGCCTCACGCCACTGTCGCGGCTATCGTCGAACAAAATGGCAAATTTTTACTGGTTGAAGAAGTCACTGACCGCGGTAACCGATTTAATCAACCTGCCGGGCATCTGGAAGACAATGAGTCGTTACTAGAGGCGGTAGTGCGCGAAACGTTAGAAGAAACCGCTTACACTTTTGAACCAACAGCGCTTTTGGGTATTTATCACTGGAAGCACGAACACAACGCGACCACTTATCTACGCTTTGCTTACATCGGTAATGTGACTGCGCATCAAGCCGAACTTAAACTAGATGACGGCATTATCCGCGCAGTATGGATGACTGAGGATGAGATTCGCGCCAACGCTGCTTTAATGCGTAGCCCGCAAGTATTAATTTGTATTGAAGATTATCTAAATGGACAACGTTACCCGCTATCAGTGGTAACGCACTTGTAAACATATGAACTTAAATAAAGCACAAAAAAAGAAAATCGTGGTTGGTTTATCTGGCGGCGTAGATTCATCCGTCACAGCCTTACTGCTAAAGCAGCAAGGTTATGAGGTCACCGGCCTATTCATGAAAAATTGGGAAGACGACGACACCGATGAGTACTGCTCCAGTAAGCAGGATTTGATTGATGCCGTGTCTGTGGCTGACAAAATTGGGATTGATATTGAAGCGGTCAATTTCAGCAAAGAATACAAAGACCGCGTGTTTGCCAACTTCTTGAGTGAATATCAAGCTGGACGGACACCAAACCCAGACATTCTGTGTAATGCTGAAATTAAATTCAAAGCATTTTTAGATCATGCAATGAGCATGGGTGCCGATTTGATTGCCACAGGTCACTATGCGCAAGTACGTGAAAATCCGCTTCAAGCCGGCCAGTATCAGCTGCTCAAAGCCGATGATGGCAGTAAAGACCAAAGCTATTTTTTATATCGCTTAAACCAAGCGCAGCTATCAAAAACCCTGTTTCCTTTAGGCAGCTATTTAAAACGTGAAGTACGTGAAATCGCGCGCAACGCAGGTTTGATTAATGCTGAGAAAAAAGACTCTACCGGCATCTGTTTTATCGGCGAGCGCCCATTTCAAGAATTTTTAAGTCGCTATCTACCACGCGAACCCGGCGACATGAAAACACCTGAAGGCAAAGTGGTTGGCCGTCACGAAGGCTTAATGTACTACACACTAGGACAACGTCAGGGCTTGAAAATCGGCGGCAGCCGCGACAGCAATGGCGAACCATGGTTTGTGGCCGCAAAAGACATGGACAAAAACGAGCTCATCGTGGTGCAGGGTCACGAACACCCGCTATTATTAAACGATGGCTTGCAAGCGGGTCAGTTACATTGGATTAGTGAGCAACAGCCAATGACTAATTGGGTGTATGCTGCAAAAACACGCTACCGTCAGCCAGATGCGCCATGTGAAATCGATAGCATCAGCGACCTTGAGGTCACCATTAAATTTGGTCAGAAACAGTGGGCTATCACACCGGGACAATCGGCTGTGGTGTACGAAAGCAATGTGTGTTTAGGCGGCGGGATTATTACCGGCGCTATCTAAAACTGCTAATTAATCGAGGTTTGCTATGGCGTATATTCTGAAAAATGCACAGGGCGAGGTGATTGCTGCCAGTGCCGAGGAAAACCCCGGTAACGGCTGGCAATATGTCGAAAATAACGCCAGAGAATATCAAGATTTTTTAGACCAATCACTCACTAAAGCCAACTCATTTCGCGAGAGCGATATTCATCTAGCCCGCGTACTTGAAGACTTAATCGGCTTACTCATAGAACGCAATGTGATTCGCTTTACCGATTTACCGGAAGCTGCGCAAAAACGTTTAAATGAAAGACAAACCATGCGCAAAAGTACACAGCTTTCTAACTTGTTGGATGACAGCTCAGATACCATCTAAGTATTGCCTACTGGCAGTTAGAAGCTAGAACACTCGTCACTGGCTAGTTTGGTTGCGGCATGGTGTCACTGAAGGATTGGCGCTTTAGCAAATTAGATTGCAGGCGCTCTAAATTTGGATAATCGTCAGCAATATTGATGACATTGCTAAAACGCAAATTCACATAACCCAACATGCAACCAACGGCAATGTCTGCCAGACTGAACGCATCACCTACGCACCATCTGTTTTGACCTAAGTCGTCGTTGAGCGCGCGCAAGCCACGCAATACTTTATCCATGTGTTTAGTAATAAATGTAGGATCTTGCATCTGTTCAGATTTGCGCTGTTCCAACATCACTGCAACTGCCGCATCACACACACCATCGGCCAATGCTTCCCAGCGACGCACCGCAGACTTGGCACTGTTGTCTTTAGGAATTAAATGCGCCAAAGGCGTGCGATTATCTAAATATTCGGCGATGACTCTTGAATCATAAAGACTTTCATCATCGGCCAAAATCAATACCGGCACTTTACCCAAGGGGTTGTAATGCTTAACCGGACAATCCGGATCAGTCAGAACAACTGGCTCTAACTTGATATCTATATGCTTTTCAGCCGCAACAATGCGTACTTTTCTGGCATATGGACTATTCACCGTGTATAAAAGCTTCATAATGTGTACTTCAAATCTAAATGTGTAATGAATGATGCGAAATATTTAATAGCATTATAATTCAAACTCTGTCTGGCCTATGTAAAACAAATGACACTATTTAATCAACACTACCCATCTGGTTCAGAGGCTTTTAAAGCCCTTGTTCATGCACAGGCACAAGCGGCACTTTCTGAGGACATAGGATCTGGTGACCTAACCGCGCTGTTGGTATCCGACAAACAAACTGTGCACGCCACGATTGTTGCACGTGAATCCGCAATTATTTGCGGCCAAGATTGGGTAAATGCCTGCTTTCAACTCGTGAATAAAAATGTTGAGATTTCATGGCTGATAAATGAAGGTGATCGTGTCAGCCCAGATCAAATATTGTGCAAAATATACGGGCCGGCGCGTGCATTACTTAGCGCAGAACGTTGCGCACTGAATTTTTTACAAACTTTGTCTTCAACCGCAACCGAAACACGCAAATATGTAGATACGGTTGCCGGGACAAACGCACAGATATTGGACACACGTAAAACTATTCCACAACTTCGCCTTGCGCAAAAATATGCAGTGACTGTTGGCGGGGGGCATAATCAGCGACTAGCGCTATACGATGGCATTTTAATCAAAGAAAATCATATTGCAGCAGCAGGCGGTATTCAACAAGTAATGCAGCAAGCACTTGCGCTTAACACTGATAAAAGCATACAAATCGAAGTTGAAGACCTTGATCAATTAGCGCAAGCACTCGCGGCTGATGCTGAAAGTATCTTGCTGGATAACTTTAGTCATGACCTGTTACGCGCCGCTGTGAAAATGAATCAACAGTCAGCTAAAAAAGCCGTGCTTGAAGCTTCTGGTAATATTAATTTAAGTAATGTGCGTGAAGTCGCACTCACTGGCGTAGACCGCATTTCCATAGGCGCGTTGACGAAAAATATAAAGGCAATTGACCTCTCAATGCGCATCGTTGATAGCGCGAGCTAACATACATCGACTATTAAGCTATCACTTAAAATATAAATCTTATGAGTAAAGCGCCATCACCAAAACCAGTAGGCCGTATTAATTTAGCCGACGCTTTGCGTATGCTTATTAACGACGAGGTGCTAGACAAAACGCAAGCAGAAAAGCTTTATAAAGATCGTAAACTCGATAGCTCCAACTTGCACCCACTAGTCGTTATCGGCGAGCAAAAGTGGAAGCATCTCAAACCCCCACACAATTCACTCACAGTGGCATGGCTTAGTAATTGGCTTGCAGGTCAAGCTGGGCTGGATTACCACCACATTGACCCACTTAAACTAGACTTTGGTGATGCTGCACAAATTATTTCTCAGAGCTATGCCGAACGTTTAAAAATTATGCCTATTTCCGTCAAAAATGGGCAGGCGGTTATTGCCACCACTGAGCCATTTAACACTGATTGGGTGACCGATTTAGAGCGCGTGCTCAAAATGAAAATAAAACTGGTGATGGCTAATCCGCTGGAATTTAGCCGCTACTTGCCAGAAATGTATAACGTTGCCAATTCGATGCACGCCGCCAATTTAGCCAAGGCTGGTCAGATTGTCGGGGTGCAAAATTTTGAGCAATTGGTAGAGCTGGGGCGCGATAAAAACTTAGACGCCAATGAGCAACACGTGGTTAATATTGTAGATTGGCTGTTTAAATACGCATTTGAGCAGCGCGCTAGCGATATTCATCTTGAGCCTAGGCGCAACATGGGCATCATGCGCTTTAGAATTGATGGCGTACTGCATCAGGTCTATCAACTGCCGCCTAACATCATGAATGCGATTACCAGCCGCATAAAACTGCTGGGGCGTATGGATATGGTAGAAAAACGCCGACCACAAGATGGGCGCATCAAAACGCTGAGTACTGAAGGCAATGAAGTGGAACTTAGGCTTTCGACTATGCCCACCGCATTTGGTGAAAAATTGGTAATGCGTATTTTCTCACCTGATATTTCCAATAAAGACTTCATTGCGCTCGGCTTTGCACCGTTACAAGCTGACAAATGGAATACTTGGACCAAATCGCCCAACGGCATTATTTTAGTGACCGGCCCTACCGGCTCGGGCAAAACTACCACGCTTTATTCAACACTACGTTTGCTCGCCACGCCAGAAGTGAACGTATGTACCGTAGAAGACCCGATTGAAATGGTGGAACCCGCCTTCAATCAAATGCAGGTGCAGCAAAACATCGGCTTAGGGTTTGCTGAAGGTATACGCACATTAATGCGGCAAGACCCGGATATTATTATGGTAGGCGAGGTGCGCGACCTAGAAACTGCGGAAATGACGATACAGGCTGCGCTGACCGGCCATTTGGTGTTATCAACGCTACATACCAATGACGCACCCTCTGCCGTTACGCGCTTATTAGATTTAGGCGTACCGTTCTACCTAATAAACTCCACGGTGATTGGGGTGATGGCGCAACGGCTAGTTAGAACTTTATGTGCAAATTGTAAAACCCCCGCCCCTATCGAAACACACGACTGGGACAAGCTGGTAGGCGACTATAAAATACCTAAACCAGCTCACGTCTACCACCCAGTTGGCTGCTTAGAGTGCAGAAATACAGGCTTTAGAGGGCGTAGCGGTATTTATGAAATGCTTAGCATGAGCCCTGCTCTGAGAAAGTTGGTTACTGCAGATACCAACCTTGCACAACTCACCAAACAAGCACGCGCCGAGGGCATGCAGCCATTGATTATCAATGGCGCTGAAAAGGTAGCCGCGGGACTCACCACAATTGAAGAATTACTGAAAGTTGCACCGCCACTTGACAGTGAATAAAACCTTGCATGGCTTGTGGTTTTTATTAAATATAAACAAGCAGTTAGTCAAAGTTCCATCAGATGAGCTTTTCTGTTCGCAGACGAGATTTTCCAGTAGTTTATTCTTGACCAATGTTGCTCAAACGGTTATCGTGTAGGGTTACCGAATAAATTATTTAAAATCAAAAGATTTATGGCAGAGACACCTCATCCGCATCAAACTTCCAATCAAATTACCGGCGCAGAAATTGTTATCCGTTGTTTGGAGCAAGAAAAAGTAAAATTTGTATTCGGCTATCCCGGTGGTGCAGTTTTACACATCTACGACGCAATTTACAAACAAGATCACTTCAAACATATTCTAGTGCGTCATGAGCAAGCTGCCGTGCACGCAGCTGATGCTTTTTCACGCGCTACCGGCGAAGTGGGTGTGGCATTGGTCACCTCAGGTCCTGGCGCTACCAATGCCATTACTGGCATTGCAACTGCTTACATGGATTCGATTCCTATGGTGGTGATTAGTGGTCAAGTACCAGTTGCTGCTATCGGTTTGGATGCATTTCAAGAAGTCGATATGGTCGGCGTTACTCGCCCCTGTGTTAAACATAATTTCTTGGTTAAAGATGTGAAAGACATCGCGTCTACCTTGAAAAAAGCGTTTTATATCGCAAAAACCGGCCGCCCAGGCCCTGTAGTGGTGGATATTCCTAAAGACATCACTGCTAATTATGCAGAGTTTATCTATCCAAGCACAGTAGAAATGCGCTCTTACACTCCAGTGACTAAAGGTCATAGCGGTCAGATTAAAAAAGCCGTTAAGCTTTTACTCGAAGCTGAGCGCCCTATGGTATACACCGGTGGTGGCTTGGTGCTTGGCGATGCGGCCGAACATTTAATCAAGCTGGTGCGCGCGTTAGGCTTGCCTGTCACCAACACCCTAATGGGCTTGGGTGGCTACCCATCTACAGATAAGCAGTTCTTGGGTATGCTGGGCATGCACGGTACTTACGAAGCGAATATGGCGATGCAAGACTGCGACGTTTTACTGGCGGTCGGTGCGCGTTTTGATGACCGCGTAATTGGCAACCCAGATCACTTTTACAAAAAAGCACGTACTATCATTCATGTAGATATTGATCCTTCATCAATATCCAAGCGCGTTAAAGTTCACGTGCCTATCGTTGGTGACGTTAGGTCAGTATTGGCTGAAATGAACGATTTGATTGCGCAGGAAAAACCAGCGCAATCTCCCGCACTCAAAGCTTGGTGGAGCCAGATTGAAGCATGGCGCAGCAAGTTATGCTTAAACTATAACGACAATAACGGACTGATTAAACCGCAATACGTGATTGAAAAACTTTGGGAAGTGACCAAAGGCGATGCCTACGTTACCTCTGATGTTGGTCAACACCAAATGTGGGCGGCACAGTATTACAAATTTGACAAACCTCGTCGCTGGATTAACTCCGGTGGACTAGGCACGATGGGCGTGGGCTTACCTTATGCCATGGGCTGTCAGTTCGCAGACCCAACTGCGCAAGTCGCATGTGTGACTGGCGAAGGCAGTATTCAAATGAATATTCAGGAATTATCTACCTGTAAACAATATCACTTGCCAATTAAAGTCATTTTATTGAACAACCGTTACTTGGGCATGGTGCGTCAGTGGCAAGAGTTCTTCTATGAGAACCGCTACTCTGAATCTTATATGGACAGCTTGCCAGACTTCGTAAAACTGGCGGAGTCTTACGGCCACGTAGGGATGAAAATTGAAAAACCGGAAGATGTTGAAGGTGCGCTGAAAGATGCATTCGCCATGAAAGATCGCTTCGTATTCATGAACTTCATTACCGATCAAAAGGAAAATGTATTCCCAATGATTCCTAACGGCAAAGGTTTGTCTGAAATGATTTTGGCGGAGGATCTATAAATGCGTCACATTATTTCACTGTTAATGGAAAATGAAGCAGGTGCATTATCACGCGTAGCGGGATTGTTCTCAGCACGCGGCTATAACATTGAGTCACTCACCGTAGCACCCACTGAAGATGAAACACTGTCACGTATGACGATAGTGACTTCAGGCTCGGATGATGTGATTGAGCAAATTATCAAGCAGTTAAACAAGCTGGTGGATGTGGTAAAAGTGCTTGATTTAAATGACGGAAAGTTTATTGAACGCGAATTAATGCTGGTTAAGGTGAAAGCCACCGGCAATTTCCGTGAAGAAATGAAACGTATGTGCGATATTTTCCGCGGCCGTATTATCGATGTTGCCGACGGTACATTCACCATCGAACTCACTGGCTCCGGTCACAAACTGGATGCCTTTATTGAAGGGCTGGATAAAGCAGCTATTCTAGAAACCGTGCGCACCGGCGCATCTGGTATTGGACGAGGCGATAGAATTTTAAAAGTTTAGTAATTCGGTGAAACGTGAAACGCGAAACGTGAAATGTTATAAAAGCCTACTTAGCGAGCTTGATACTTTTCACTTTTCACTTTTCACTTTTCACATTTGAAAATACCATTTGGAGCAAATATGAAAGTTTATTA
>NCHI01000171.1 GCA_002281815.1 Methylotenera sp. 24-45-7 | reverse complement strand
AAGCACTGGGTAATCATAATCCCGGGCGTTTAGGAGTAACAAAATGACACAAGCCTCACTAGGTGAATCAGTAGTACAAAAAACAGTACACGCCGCGCAAAATAACGGTGTGGCTGCCAATATTACACAAACTCAACCATTGTGGTTGCTAGCTGAGGTTACGTACCGTTGCCCGCTACATTGTGCATTTTGTTACAACCCAACCGATTATGATAAACACACGCAAAACGAACTGACCACTGAGCAATGGATTCAAGCGCTACGTGATGCGCGTAAATTAGGCGCGTTGCAGCTTGGCATTTCTGGTGGTGAGCCATTGTTGCGTGATGATATTGAAGATATTGTGATTGAGGCTAAAAAGCTTGGCTATTACAGCAACCTGATTACTTCTGGCGTAGGGTTAACTGAAAAACGTATCAAGGCATTTAAAGAGGGTGGTTTAGATCACATTCAACTTTCTATGCATGATATTACTGAAGAAATCAATAACTTCATTACCAACACTAAAACATTTGAGTTGAAGAAAAAAGTGGCTGCCATGATTAAAGATCATGGTTATCCAATGGTGCTAAATGTGGTGATTCATCGCTACAACATCGGCCATTTAAAAGAAATCCTTGAAATGGCCGATGCGCTTGGTGCTGAATATGTTGAGTTGGCAAATACGCAGTATTACGGTTGGTCTTTGGTAAACCGTAGCCAATTGATGCCTACACGTGAGCAAATTGAAGAGGCGGAGCGCATTACTAACGAGTTCCGTGAAAAAGCTGGCAGCAAAATGAAAATTTTCTTTGTGGTGCCAGATTATTTCTCTGATCGCCCAAAAAAATGTATGAATGGCTGGGGTGAGGTATTCATGATTGTGACCGCGAATGGTGATGTATTGCCATGTCACTCAGCACGCGTGTTGCCAAACATGCAGTTCCCGAATGTAAAAGATACTGATTTAGGCTGGAGCTGGAAAGAGTCACCAGCGTTTAACAAGTATCGTGGCGATGACTGGATGAAAGAACCTTGTCGTAGCTGCTCTGAAAAAGCCAATGACCTAGGTGGCTGCCGTTGCCAATCATTCCTGCTAACAGGTGATGCCGAAGTGGCTGACCCAGTGTGCACCAAGTCACCGCATCATCATTTGATTGAACAAGCGATTATCGATGCACAAAACCCAGTGATTGCGGCGCAACCTATTGTGTTCCGTAACGATAAAAACTCTAAGAAAATTATCGCAGGCGAACTGAACGAACGTACTGAGCAGTTCCACGCGTTACCTTAATTACTTTATATGCACCATAATCTAATCAATTATGGTTAAATTGAACGCGCTGCCGATATCTATCTGTGGCGCGTTTTTATTTGAGATAAACCATTGAAAAACCCTAGTTCACCATTATTGCTATCAGTTGTGCTTGCCAGTTTGGCTGCACTGGCACCCTTTGCTATCGATACTTATTTACCTGCGTTTCCTGCGCTAGAAAGCGACTTTCAAGCAACGTCATTGCAATTACAACAAAGCCTCACCTTTTATTTGCTGCCTTATGCACTGATGACGCTGTGGCATGGCGCAATTTCTGATTCTATCGGGCGAATTGCTGCAATCAAATGGGGTTTGGGCGTGTTTGTGATTGCGTCTATAGGCTGTGCTTTTGCAAGCAATGTAGAGACATTATGGTTTTTTCGCGTGCTACAAGGCTTATCTGGCGGGGCAGGTAATGTGGTGGCGCGCGCTATGGTGCGTGATTTGTTTTCAGGCCCACAAGCACAGCGCGTGATGGCAACCGTACAAATGCTATTTGGCATTGCACCTGCGGTAGCCCCGATTATTGGCGGCTTACTATTAGGCATCCATTGGCAGGCAATTTTCATATTTTTGGCTTTATATGCTGGCGTCAGTTTGTTAGCGGCAATGAAGTATCTGCCTGAAACCATGCCAATAGAAAAACGCGTACCTTTATCCGCCAAGCAAGTATTTAAAGATTACAAACTAATTTTTGGGGATAAAGAATTCAATTTTGTGGTGTTTGCATTAGGTGCAAACTTTGCAGGCTTTTTTGTGTATGTGTTGGCAAGCCCGGTATTTTTGGTCAAGCACTTAGGCTTGACTGAACACGAGTTTGGCTGGATGTTTATACT
>NCHI01000170.1 GCA_002281815.1 Methylotenera sp. 24-45-7 | reverse complement strand
TAGCATTAGAGTAAGTAGTGCAGTAATGGATGTGCGTTTAAGCAACATTAAATAAAAATGTTTAACTTAAGCTTGTGCAGTTTCAGCTTGTTGCTGTTTTTGTTGCGCAAACAATGCTTCAAAATTGATCGGATTGAGCAACACTGGTTGGAAGCCAGCACGTACAACTAAGTTAGACACTGCTTCACGCGCATATGGGAACAGAATATTTGGGCAAGTAATGCCAACAATCAGCTCCATGTTTTCTTCAGGCACGCCACTGATTTGGAAAATGCCGGCTTGCGTTACTTCAACCAGATATACAGTTTTGTCTTCAATTTTAGAAGTCACTGTCACTTTAATCGCGACTTCGAAAATGTTTTCTTCGATTTGTTGCGCAAAGTTGCTAAGCTCAATGCCTACTTGTGGCTGGGTGCGTTCGGTGAAAATTTGTGGCGCATGTGGGATTTCCAGTGAAGCGTCTTTAACGTAAATTTTCTCGATGCTGAAACCCGGCTGTTGCGCTTGTTCTTGTGCTGCGTTGTTATCTTCTTGTGCCATAATTTTCTACTTAAAAATGTTGATTGAATAAAAGAGGGATAGAACTGCAAAAAATCAGCCGTTATTTTAACAGACTTTAACTGGGCAGACCCAGTTCGCCTAAATCAAGTACAAGCCAAAGAAACTTAGCTTAGCATCAAGCCAGCAAAGGGTCTAAGCCACCCGCTAAATCCAGTGCGCGCAGGTCATCAAAGCCGCCAATGTGCTTATCATCAATGTAAATTTGCGGCACGGTACGGCGGCCGGTTCTTTGCATCATTTCTTCACGCTTTTCTGGCTCAACATCAATACGGATTTTATTGATTTCAGTCACGCCCTTGCTTTGCAACAAACGCTCTGCATTTGCACAATAAGGACAATACGCTGAGGTATACATTACGATATTTGCCATTTTTTAACCTTTTACTACTGGAAGTTT
The DNA here is from genome assembly GCA_002281815.1 of Methylotenera sp. 24-45-7. Lineage (GTDB taxonomy): Bacteria > Pseudomonadota > Gammaproteobacteria > Burkholderiales > Methylophilaceae > Methylotenera. Next base: position 1,201 of record NCHI01000170.1, on the reverse strand, counting down.
TGCGCTTAACCAGGCTTCTATGCCACCCTGCAAGTTATGCACTTGCGTGAATTCTGCTTTGCGTAAAATATCGCAAGCTTTAGCAGAGCGCATGCCGCGCTGACAATTCACTAGAATCGGCTTGTCTTTGTATTTTTTTAATTCATTGATACGCTCGGTCAACGCTGCCACCGGAATATGTTTAGCATCTACAATATGACCGGTTGTGAATTCTGTCAGTTCTCGCACATCCAACACTAAAGCATTGTTACGGTTAATTAAATTCACTGCTTCAGTCGCGCTTAAATTTGCCACGCCACCCGCGCTTTTTTTAAAAAAAGGCAATAACAACATAAAGCCAGAACCTAAAGCCAAGCCCAATAACAACACATTTTCTTTTAAGAATTCCACTTACAACCTCTCGATATTAGATTTAATCAGTCAGAACAATTGCATCAACAACACTGACTATAAACAAAAAATTTATAGTCAGATTTTACGTGTTATTAGGCTAAAATAGTGGCGTTGCTACCATAAAATTTATATGAAATATTAAGGCAAAGATTATGTCACCCCAAAACACCACGCCAGTATGTTTACTTATTCTAGATGGCTTTGGTTATCGCGAGGAAATGAGCGATAACGCAATCGCCCAAGCCAACAAACCTAATCTGGACGCACTTTGGAAAAACTTTCCGCATACCTTGATTAATGCATCTGAGCATTATGTAGGCTTGCCAGATGGTCAAATGGGCAACTCGGAAGTGGGTCACTTGAACATTGGCGCGGGTCGTATCGTGTTTCAGGATTTTGAACGCATTAACAATAGCATCGCTAGTGGTGAGTTTTTTGAACATCCACAATTAAAGCCTGCGTTGCTGAATATCAAACACAACGACAAAGCGCTACATATTTTTGGCCTGCTTTCAGACGGCGGTGTACATAGCCATCAGGATCACATTCACGGCATGGTGGAAATGGCTGCCAAACTTGGCTTAAGCAAAGTCTATTTACATGCATTTTTAGATGGCCGCGACACGCCGCCAATCAGTGCCGCGCCTTATATTGAGGCGCTTGAGCAAAAATGTAAAACGCTAGGTACTGGCAAAATTGCCTCTATTAGTGGCCGCTTTTATGGCATGGATAGAGATAAACGCTGGCCGCGGGTTGAAGTGGCTTATAAATTATTTACCGAGGGTGAAGGCGAGTTCAGCGCAGAAAC
>NCHI01000169.1 GCA_002281815.1 Methylotenera sp. 24-45-7 | reverse complement strand
GTTCGGACAGGCATTAAAGACGCTAGAGGTGACTGGGTCGCAACGCTGGATGGCGATGGTCAAAATGATCCTGCAGACATTAAAAAGTTGATTGCAGCGATTGAAAATGGAGTGGACCTAATTGGAGGTAATCGTCGTCATGCTAGACGTGATACCTGGATAAAGCGCATTTCATCAGTTGTGGCGAATACTGTACGCTCAAAATTATTAAGAGACTCAACACCAGACACTGGTTGTGGGCTTAAGTTAATTAAGCGAGAGGTTTTTCTCGATTTACCTTATTTTGATCACATGCATCGCTTCTTACCGGCACTGGTTCAGCGGAATGGAGGAAGTGTTATCTCTGTTCCTGTCAATCATCGAGCCAGAGAGCATGGGCAATCCAAATACGGCACCATTGACAGACTGCTTGTTGGGATAGTGGATTTAGCGGGTATGCTCTGGCTCATAAAACGATCCAAGCGCCCAGTAATCTCCCAGGAGTTATCATGAGTCACGGCTTAGGATACTACCTTGCACATCTAATATCGCAATGGCAACACTATTTCGACGGAATGAACAAGGTAGAGTTAATTTGGTTAATGGTTGGCTTACTAGGTCAGTCGATGTTCATGATGCGTTTTGTCGTTCAGTGGATACACAGTGAACGTCATCAGAAAAGTGTTATCCCTGTTAGCTTCTGGTACCTAAGCCTCTCTGGAGGCTTGATCGTACTGGCTTATGGTATTCATAAAGTGGAGCCAGTAATCATTCTGGGTCAACTGCCAGGTACATTTGTTTATATTCGAAACTTGATGTTAATCCGCAGGGAAAAAGAATCTAGTATTTAATGCAGTCGGATGTTCACAATTCGGACTTAGCCATCATTATTAAGCCTAGTAATTAGATGGAGATCGCCTAAAGGTGGATAGATTGCCTCTATTATCATAGTAATACTTTAGCTTGCCAAAGATTTTAGAATGAAACGTCACCATGATTACAAGATTAATTCTTTGGGTATCCATGACATGCTAGAGAAATCGAACCCGCCCATTATCAGCTTTAAAATTGCTTGGTGGGTATTGGCAATTTCCTCATTATTTATTCTTCTAGTGGGAGAATTTACCAAAATTGACTTAATGATTGAGGACTATTACTACGATACGTCACTAAAAACATTCCCGTGGAAGAACGTATGGTTTGCAAAGGTTTTAATGCATATCTATATTAAGAATGTAATTTTAAGTTGCGGATTTGTCCTGTACTTAGTTTTACTTATAGATATGATTAAACCTTTGCACATTATAAGCGGTTGGTTAAGGTTTAGATTAAGGTTTATTGCTACCGCTTCTGTAATTATTCCGGTAACCATAAGCCTACTAAAAAAATATTCCGTATTACATTGCCCATGGGATATTGATCGATATAACGGTACTGCTCCCTTCATGAAACTACTAGATTATGTACCAAAAAGTTTGGAAGCTGGTGCATGCTTCCCTGGGGGCCATGCTTCAACAGGTTTATGGCTTGCTTCACTATGTGTGTTTTGGTTGCCAAACAATTCTAATAAAGCTCAATATGTGTTTACACTTGGACTTGGTACAGGTTTTATTTTAGGATGGGTGCAGCAGATGCGTGGAGCACATTTTCTATTTCATACCCTTTGGTCAATGTGGATCGCTAGTTTTATAATTCTTCTAATGCTTCAGGTTTCAAATATTTCCCATAAATATTAAACCATAGAATCAACCCGAATTATATTTGCATCAAATTGCTGGGTTCAAAAATTATTCTTCACTTTGCGGATACATATGAGGGTAACCCGCCTGTTGGCTTTATTACCTTGGATTATTTACTCTCTGCGTTAGTTGGGGATATTTGTGATGAATTCAGGCAATCACAGAGCGAATGGACTAAGCTGAACGATGGGTCACTGTTGGGTAAAGGTACCTTGCCTATCAATACGCTGGAAAGAACGCTTGGTATTGATATTGAATCAGATGAAGCTGATACGGTAGCTGGTTTGGTGTTGTGGAAACTGGCTGAATTGCCGAAAGAAGGACAGCGTATCAACTTCGAACAGTTTGATGTCGTCATTAAAAAATGAGCGGGCCAAAAGTACTGCTGGTTACTGTTTATCCGAAAATTGAACCTCAACATTTAAGTTCTCACTAAACTTGATGATATCT
>NCHI01000168.1 GCA_002281815.1 Methylotenera sp. 24-45-7 | reverse complement strand
AAATAATTGGGATCGAGGGTTACCGTCACCACGCCATTAAATGCATCTTGTTGGCTAGGAATCATGCGACTAACACTAATCACATATTCACCGAGCTTATTTTTGAATGGGCTGGAAATATACAAGGTAGCCAAATTAGGCTTTGCTTTCACTGCCTTAAAGAACTCACGATAACCAAAGTTCTGCCCAATATATTGGGCAACATTTGAATACAGTAGCTTGCCATCAGCATCCAAAATACCGACGTGGCTAACCCCCGGAATAGAGTCAGTGATGGTTTTAAGTTGGAGTTGAATATCCAACATTTCTTGATGGCTTTGCTGATGTTTTAATTTGTTGGCGGCAATCAACAGCGCATTGTTAGCAGAAATTAATTGATATTGAATATTTTCGGCCAGCACACGTGCTTGCGTTTCCAACTTGAAAGATTCACGCTGTTGCGCACGCTTATGATTGACATACAAATTAATTACTATCAAGGCACTGAGCAAACCCAACACCGTCAATAGCAATAGCCACTGCTTAAAGAACTTTTTATTTTTAATCGTATTAAACAGCCGCATTTGCTCAGCTTAGTGAAGAGTTAACATTTATGTTTAATAATTCTACATAGTATCTGGTTTAAATCTAGATTAATTTATCAGCATCCACTCGTTAAAACCAGCAACATAGGCTGCAATAGCGATGTTAAAATTCAGCGTTGATAAAAATTCACACAGCAAATGCTACCAAGTCAAAATTATTGTAAACCCCCATCAAGAAAGCTAGCCAAATACGCACAAGCTTTGTATGCACGCAAACATGAGTGTCAGATTGTACCCAGAGACATCATTAAACTTGATGATTGGCAGCCAGTTCAAAACCAATGCCATGCTAACGTGTTGATTTTAGAAACTTATGGTCAAGGTTATTCTGCGGTGCATGGCTGGCTTTATATTGACTATGATGGCAAGGCAGATTTTGTGAGATTTGTTGCACACTCGGTGCTGATGAATGATGCTGGCAAACTGATAGACGTAACCCCCGCCTTTGCTGGCTCTGAGCCTTATCCCTTTATTAGCGCCAATATTAGCAATACTGAATATGAAGACATGCTCAACAGCTTGCTAAAAAAATATGGAACGACAGACTGTTTGGACTATCAAACAAAAAACATACGCTAATCTATAACAAACCCATGAACTTACTAGATCCTAATTTAGCTGACGAAGTAATTTGCACTTGCAGTGGCACCAAGCGTGGCGAGATCGCTGAGCTATTTGCGCAAGATAAAGACATGGATGCTATTTCACGCTGGACCGGTGCAATCTCTGGCTGCGGTGGGTGCGAGTGGGATATTGCTGACATGTTAAAAGCGCTTGCCGAAGCTGAAGGCAAGGCTGGCTAATATACGAATAGGCTATATACAAGTTAAGCTAAGGCTTGGGTCGCCATAGCTCTAGATACTGGTCAGATTGATTGAGCAAATTCGCATCCATCTCTTCGTAATTCATTAACTTGGTAGATAAGTTTTGATTAGAAAACCCAGTCACACCTAAACCAAGTTTACCGCCTGGCACATCAAAACCAATAAACTCTAAAATTGTTGGCAACATATCAAACGGCAGTATTTCTTCTCGGTTTTTTACAGGAATTTGCTTGCCGATGAATTTATTGTAAATAAGCCGCTGCTTCACTTGGTGCAATTTGGCAAACACTGGATTTTCCATTGCCAAATGGTCGCCAATAATGACCACATTGGTGTCTTTTAAATAATTTTTCTTTTGCATAAATGCCACAAAATCTACGACTTGTTCTGCGGTGCAAGTCACAATGTCCTCAAATTTCTGTGCGCCTATCGATTTACAATAGCGTGAGAAATGTCCATCCGGGCCATGAGTGTCTATGGTGGTAATAGTGAGATTGAATCTTTTACCTGAGGCATGCAAAGCACTCAGCTTTTGTTTTGCCAGTTTAAACAAGTCGTCATCGTACAAACCCCAATAATTTAACTCTGGGTTTTGCAGCTGGGTTTTTAGCTCATCTCTTCCGTAGACTTCATGATAATGATGGTTTTTAAAAAACATACCTTTGCCAGAAAAATCTAGCCCATCACCACCCATATAAACATTGGTATACCCGGCTTGGTGCAAGATATCCCCCAAACATACCGCATTGGGCAAAAATTGCTTAATCACATG
>NCHI01000019.1 GCA_002281815.1 Methylotenera sp. 24-45-7 | reverse complement strand
GTTTCACCGCGACACTGATAGCGCACACTCGCATGCGCTGCGTCATAGTGAATCGACTCAACCTGCGCTTCGTCTATTAATTCAATGATGGGGAATTCTGTCAGCTGCGCATTTAATACCGTGCATAGCGCGCCATATGACAACACATAGCCTAGCGCCTCTTGGTGATAATCTTCAGCACGCAACATACTGCGGCCAAGGCTACCTTTTTGAGAAACGTGAATATGATGAATGGCCGTCGCATGTGCTGCCAAATCTGACCACACGCCCAATTTTTCTAAAATTCGTCGCGTGCCGTAAGACAAGGCAAGCGCGCGCGTATCGAGATTGGCCGCACCACGGCTTCGCAATTCAAGCACTGTGCTCGGAACTCCATGCTTTGCCAACAACAAAGACAAGACCAAGCCTACCGGGCCGCCACCTACAATCACAATATTTTGCCTAGATTGCATTATTGCGCCATCACAGTTTCAATGTCAGTCACAGTTTTAGGCGCGGCAATGGTTAAAATTTCACAACCATCGGCGGTCACCAGTGCGTCATCTTCGATACGAATGCCGATATTCCAAAAATGCTCAGGCACATTATCCGCTGGACGAATGTAGCAACCCGGCTCCACCGTCAGCACCATGCCAGCCTCCAAATTGCGCCAGTTGCCTGCTTTATCTTTGTACTCACCCGCATCATGCACATCTAAACCCAGCCAATGGCCGGTTCTGTGCATATAAAACTGGCGATATGCGCCTGTTTCCAGCACGGCTTGTTTGGTGCCTTTGCACCAACCAAAATCAATAAACCCCTGCACTAACACATCCAGAGCCGCTTCATGCGGTGCATTCCAGTGATTACCAGGCTTTACATTGGCGATGGCTGCTGCCTGCGATGCAAGCACTAATTCATAGACATCTTTCTGCGCCGCGCTAAATTTGCCATTCACCGGAAACGTACGCGTAATGTCTGACGCGTAGCCATCCAGCTCACAGCCCGCATCTATCAATAATAAGTCGCCGTCATTTAATTGTGCGTTATTCGCGTTGTAATGCAGGGTGCAGGCATTGGCACCACCCGCCACGATACTGGTATAAGCGGGTGCTTGCGCGCCAAATCGATAAAACTCGTGCAGGAACTCGGCCTCGATTTCATACTCCATTTTTCCGGCACGTGCTTTTTGCATGGCGCGTTGATGCGCACTGGCAGCAATATTGGCAGAGCGTCGCATCAGAGCCTTCTCGGCAGGAGATTTAAACAAACGCATCTCATCTAACAGCTTACGCACGTCAGCAATGTCATCCGGCGCACTAACACCAGTGCGCGCTTGCGCCTTTACCTGATTTAGCCATTGTGTCAGTTTGACGTCCCATGCAGCATCGGCGCCTAAACTAAAAAACAATTTGGACTGGTTCGCCAACAATTTAGGCACAAGTTCGTCCAGCTCGGTAATTGAATAAGCCTCATCAAAACCAAACTCAGCAACTGCCGCGGCAGGACCATAGCGAAAACCATCCCATATTTCACGTTCCATATCTTTGTCGCGGCAGAACAAAATACTTTTGGGGGCAAGGCCTTTGCCGGCATCGCCCGCAATTAAAACCAGCACTGACTCGGGTTCTTTAAATCCGCTCAGATAATAAAAGTAGCTATCAAACCGATATGGATAATGGCTATCACGATTACGAATCGCCTCTGCTGCCGTTGGAATAATCGCAATGCCTGTACCCATGTGCTGCATGAGTGCCAGCCGACGATTTTTAAATTCAGGGATCGAAATGTTCATCATATTTATTTTGTTAACTGTTAAGCAGTTGACTATCCAGCGCCTGCAAACGTTCCGGTGTACCTATATCATGCCACTGACCCAAATGCAGGCTACCACTCACCAAACCATTCATCATCGCCGCTTTTAATATGGGAGCCAACTTGGCAGCTTGTCCGCGCACCAGCTCGGAAAATAACGCTGGCTGGTAAATGCCAACTCCAGAAAAAGTGAGTTTCTCCGTACCCTCTGCTTGCAGCTTCCCATCACACAAAGCAAAATCACCTGCGGCATGTTGCGGCGGATTGGCCACCATCACCAAATGTGCCAAATTAGGTTTTTCCAAGCGTAAAGCTGAAAAATCAATATCAGTAAATACATCGCCATTCACTACTAAAAACGGCGCGTCTCCAAGCAAAGGCAACGCATTAGCGATACCACCGGCAGTTTCCAAGGCGACTTTTTCGGGTGAATATTGAATATGCAAACCCCATTGACTGCCGTCTTGCAGTGCTGCTTCAATTTGCTGCCCCAAGTGCGCATGGTTAATGACCACCTCTTTAAACCCAGCGTTGGCTAAAGCTTGCAGATGCCAAGCAATCAGTGGTTTTCCGCCTACTTGCAGCAATGGTTTTGGCGTATGGTCAGTGAGTGGGCGCATACGCTCGCCGCGACCCGCAGCCAATATCATCGCTTTCATTAAAAGGTGTACCCAACTTGCGCTTGTTTGTTTTCTAAGGCATCTAATAGCCTCAGCATAGGCTTGAGTTCAATATAGCGTTCGCACACTCTGCGCAGATAGTGCATCACCAATGGCATGTCTTTCAGGTAGCCGTCTTTACCATCACGATGGTAAAGACGTGCGAATATCCCCAGCACTTTAATATGACGCTGCGCACCCATGTATTCAAAATCTCGGTAAAACTCGCTGAAATCCTCAGGCACTGGCAAGCCTTGTTTTCTCGCCTGCTGCCAGTAACGTACCAGCCAATCAATAACTTTCTCTTCGTCCCAACCGATATAAGCATCTTTCAGCAACGACACCAAATCGTAGGTAATCGCACCGTATACCGCGTCCTGAAAATCCAGCACACCAGGATTGTCTTCGCATACCATCAAGTTGCGTGAGTGATAATCACGATGCACATACACCTGACCTTGTGCCAATATATTTTTATTCAACAAAGCAAAGGTTTTTTGTAATACCTCTAACTGCTTTTCATCCAAAGTGATGTTGAGGTGCTTGGCAATATACCAATCGGGAAACAACTGCATTTCACGCGTGAGCAACGCATCATCGTAGTTAGGTAACACGCCGGGCTTGCTCGCTAATTGCAGCTTCACTAAAGCCATATTTGCATCATGATACAAAGCTGGGGCGCTATTCTCATTGAGCTGGCTCAAGTAAGTAACATCGCCCAAGTCAGTCAATAACAAAAAACCCTGCGTCAGATCTTGCGCCATGACTTTTGGCACATGCATGCCAGCATCGCCAAATAATTTGGCAATGCGTATAAAAGGCTCGCAATTTTCTTGTGATGGAGGCGCATCCATCGCAATCAAGGTGCTATCTGCCAGATGCACTCTGAAGTAGCGCCTAAAACTGGCGTCAGCAGAAGCCACTGTCAGCTTAAATTCAAGCTGCGGTAAAACTGTTTGTAACCACTGCGTGAGGGCTTGTTGCCGATGATCAATGTGAAGGTTATTCAAAACTAAATCCCAAATATTTATATAATTTTTCTTAAATAAAACTGCGCATGCCACCTTGTTTGCAGATGCGACAAATCAGGGGCAATAGCGATTTTTTGATTGCCAAAAACCGCGATTTATGAGATTTTATCACTGATAAAATAAAATCGTTTACCTATATACCTGTGCCGCTAACTCCTCCCTCACACCACGCCTGTTTTTCTATGGTAGTTGCATGCTAAAAAATCGCTTCATCGCGAGCCTAGCTGCTGTTTTGCTTGCACATCATCCCTTATCTAGGGCTGAGTCGTTAGCACCGCTTAATAGTGAAACGCCTAGCAATCTGACGCAAGATAAAAGCATCTCTAAAGAGACCATCGTTATCAATGGCGATAAACTTGAGTTGCAGTTAGATCGCAAAATGCGCTCCATCGGCAATGCATCCATTCAACGTGGAGAGCAAACCGTCACTGCTGATAGCATTGAATATGATGTGCAAAACGATGAGGTGCATGCACTAGGAGATGTGCGCATCAATCTTGGCAACACCAAGCTAACAGGGCCAGAAGTGCGCATGCAACTTTCTGAAAGCATTGGTGAAATGCGCGACGCGGCAGTGGTAATAAGCAACCCCGTCACCCCGATTGATGAAAAGCAGCGCGGAATGAGCTCAGATGCTTTTTCACGCTCTCTAGGCAACCTGCCTAGCCAACAAATTGGAGGCGATGACGGACAAACCGCAATGTTTGGTTTACCGATTTCAGATACAGAAAATACCACTGATAGCGGCAAACTAATCTCTACCGCATTTTCAAAAACAGTACGCGCAGATGCAAAAGCAGTATTTTTTGAAGGTGAAAACAAAAAACGTTTAACTGATGCAAGTTTTACCACTTGTGCCGCTGATAAAGACGATTGGTATATTAAAGCCAGTGAAATCACCCTCAATGATTACACTGACACCGGCACTGCGAAAAATGCACGCATAGAGTTTAAGGGCTTACCTATACTCTACACGCCCTACATAAGCTTTTCATTCAATGAGCAACGTAAAAGCGGTTTTCTCGCCCCAACCATGGGTACTACCAGCCGCAGCGGTTTTGAATTACTGACTCCGTATTATTGGAATATTGCACCGAATATGGATGCAACCCTTGCGACGCGTGCATTGACCAAGCGCGGCATCCAGTTTCAGGGTGAGTTCAGATATATGCAGGAAAACTTTTCCGGCATCAATAATATCGAGTATTTACCATCAGACCTTACTACCAACGAATCTCGTTATTTTGCCAACCTGAAACACAAACATAACTTTGGCAACGGCTGGTCAGCAGGTTACAGCATTGAAAAAGTATCAGACGATCAATACTTTTCAGAATTATCTACCCGTATTGTCACCACCAGCCGCGTGAATTTGCCGCAACAATTCAATGTAGATTATGTGGATGACACTTGGCGTTTTAATGCATTGGCGCAAAAGTTCCAAACACTGGCGGTTGATCCTAGGTCTTATCCGTATGAGCGATTGCCACAGATGACGCTAATTGGCAATAAAGATTATGGTAGCGTAAACGCAAACCTGTATACCCAACTGGTTGCTTTCGACACCAATGCAAACGACCCTAACAACGGCTTTCGACAAACTGGTACGCGCTTCACCATGTATCCAAGCATTAGTTTGCCGATTAACAAAACTTACGGCTACATAACGCCCAAATTAGGTATTCACCACACAAGCTACAATTTGAACAATATTGCCAGCAATCTCGAAACTCAACAGCGCACTTTGCCAATTTTCAGTGTAGATGGCGGCTTGTACTTTGATCGTGATTTTAAAATCGGTAACCGTGGATATTCGCAAACTTTAGAACCCCGACTGTTTTACGTATATATTCCAAACCGCAAACAAGACAATATTCCAGTATTTGATACCGCGCTCACCGATCTTAACTTCAGTTCTTTGTTCACTGAAAACCAGTTCGTAGGCAACGACCGCATTAACAACGCCAATCAAATCAGCTTTGCTTTAACATCACGCTTTATTGAAAGCAGCACCGGCGCACAACGGCTTTCTGCATCGATTGGTCAACGCTACTATTTTGCCGACCAAAAAGTCAATATTCCCGGGCTGCCAACGCGGCAAAACAACAGCTCGGACATTATTGCAGGTATCAGCGGTCAGTTAAAAAACAGCTGGCTAGTTGACGCGTTCTGGCAATACAACACCGATGACTCAAACTCCGTGCGCTCTACGATTACCGGGCGCTACAACCCTGAACCCGGCAAAACATTGAACCTAAGCTACAGCTATCGCCAAGACTCCATAGACCAAACTGACTTCTCCTCACAGTGGCCTTTAGGTAAAGGCTTCTATGGTATCGGTCGTGTTAACTACTCATTTCGAGAAAACCGTATAGTCGAAACTATCGCTGGTTTGGAGTATGATGCAGGTTGCTGGCAGGCTAGAAGTGTACTGCAGCGCGTATCAACAGCAACCGCAGACGCCAACTATGCTTTATTTTTCCAACTACAGTTGGGTGGTCTAGCCTCAATCGGCGCCAACCCACTCAAAGTTATTCAGCGTAATATACCTGGCTACACAAGTACTGGCCTGATACCTGAGAATTTCCAACAACCTTATTACGAGTAACCATGCTGCGCACATTAATACACATTTTTTTAGTGAGTCTATTAGCTGTTAGCTCAATAGTCGCATTCTCGGCAGAAATCGTTAAGATGGATCGCATTATTGCAATCGTCGACCAAACCGTTATTACCGAACTAGAACTGGAAAGCCGTATTGCCACTGTCACTGCGCAATTAAAAAAACAAGGTACCGAACTACCGCCAGAAAATGTATTACGTAAGCAAATTCTGGAACGCTTGATTTCAGACACACTACAGTTGCAATTTGCTGCACAAAGCGGCGTTAAAGTAGACGACAATCAACTAGATAAGACCATACAACGTATTGCTGAGCAAAATCAAATGTCAGTGCAAGAGTTTACCCAAGCACTCAATGCTGAAGGCATTAGCATTAATAAATTCAGGTCTGACATGCGTAATGAAATCACAATTTCACGATTGCGTGACCGTGAAATCGAGAGCCGCGTCAATGTGAGCGAATCTGAAATTGATAACTACCTAACCACACAGGCTTCCAGCAATGAGAACCGCGATGAATATGAAATTTCGCATATATTGGTTCGCACCCCTGAAGAAGGCTCACCAGAAGAAATTCAAAAAGCAAAAACAAAAATCGATGAAGCAGTGCAGGCCCTGCAAGATGGCGCTAGCTTTGCCAAAGTTTCAGCCAGCTTTTCAGATGCGCCAAATGCGCTTGAAGGTGGCAGCCTAGGCTGGAAAGCCGCTACACAATTACCAAGTTTGTTTCTTGATGCCTTAAAAAATATGCAGGCAGGTGAAGTAACGCCAGTGTTGCGTAGCCCTAATGGATTCCACATTTTAAAATTGACCAATAAACGTGGCGGTAACTCACCACTGGTGATTGAACAAACACGTGCGCGCCACATTTTAATTAAATTGTCTGAGGTGGTTTCAGAAAAAGACAGCAAGCAGAAAATGGATGGCATCAAAGAACGGTTGGACAACGGTGAAAATTTCGAAGCCATGGCGCGTCAATATTCAGAAGATGGCTCAGCCTCTAACGGTGGCGAGCTTAATTGGGTGAATCCTGGCGACACGGTGCCCCAGTTTGAAAAAGCCATGAATGAGTTGAAAGTCGGGGAAATTAGTGAGCCAGTGCGCTCACCGTTCGGCTGGCATATCATTCAAGTGCTAGAACGTCGCAAACAAGACATGAGCAAAGAAGCCGCACGCTTGAAAGCGCGTCAAGAAATCCGCGCCCGTAAAGCCGATGAAGCCTACCAAGATTGGATTCGTGAACTGCGCGACAGAGCTTATGTTGAATTAAAACTTGAAGATAAGTTCTAGTTTTTCATCTCGTAGGTAACACCCCACTTTGAATCAATCACTCGCACGCATTGCCATCACCGCCGGTGAACCAGCAGGCATAGGTCCCGATCTATGTGTCATGCTTGCGCACAAAGCCTTGGATGCGCAGATTGTAGTGATTGCCGACAGTACGATGCTGCAACAGCGTGCAGCGCAAATTGGCCTAGCCATTCAAATCATACCTTTTGTTGAGGGCGCAACGCAGCCACATCGTGGTGATGGTACCTTAGTCGTGCTGCACCAACCGCTGCAAGACAGCGTGATTGCCGGCAAGTTAAATACCAACAATAGTCACTATGTGCTGGAGACACTTAAAACAGCTGCATTAAATTGTGCCAGTGCGCAAAACCCAACGAAATTGTTTGATGCCATGGTCACTGCCCCAGTGCACAAAGGCGTGATGAATGATACCGGAATTGCATTTAGTGGCCACACAGAATTTTTGGCAGAGCTCACTAACACAGCACAAGTAGTGATGATGCTAGTGGGCAGCGGCTTACGTGTAGCGTTAGCCACTACCCATTTGCCGCTAAAAGATGTTGCGCAAGCTATCACGCAACAAAATCTGGAAACAACCATACGCATTTTGCACCATGACTTAGTGACGAAATTTGGCATCAAAAACCCCAGAGTTCTAGTAGCCGGACTTAATCCACATGCGGGCGAAGACGGCTATTTAGGGCGTGAGGAAATTGAAATTATTAACCCGGTGCTAGAAAAGCTTCGCACCGAGGGTATGCATTTAGTAGGCGCATTACCCGCAGACACCTTATTTGCCAAACATCATTTAAGTAAAGCCGATGCAGTGCTTGCTATGTACCACGACCAAGGCTTACCGGTACTCAAGCACGCCAGCTTTGGCGAAGGTGTGAATATTACCTTAGGCTTACCTATCATCCGCACCTCGGTTGATCACGGCACTGCGCTAGATTTAGCGGGTAGTGGCAATATTGAAATCGGCAGCATGCTTGCTGCGATTGAGCTGGCGATTCAACTTGCTAAGAATCAATTAAAAACACCTCAACACCTAGCTCCAGCCTCTAGACACTAGTCCCTGACTTTATGAAACATATCGCAAAAAAACGCTTCGGCCAAAACTTCCTCACAGATCAAGGCGTGATTGACAGCTTGGTATCCGCTATTTCACCCAAAGCAGATGATTTGATGGTGGAAATTGGGCCAGGTTTAGGTGCACTCACCAAGCCGCTGCTGCAAAAACTCGACATGCTGCATGTAGTAGAAGTAGACCGTGACATCATTGCCTGGATGCAAAATGAATATGCAAAAAACAGCATCACCATACACAACTCTGATGCTTTGAAATTTGATTTTTCTGCACTGGGCGAACACATCAGGGTAGTAGGCAACCTGCCTTACAACATCTCAACACCCATTTTGTTTCATTTGTTGGATAACGTTAAAGTGATTACCGACATGCACTTCATGCTGCAAAAAGAAGTGGTTGAACGTATGGTGGCAGACCCATCCACAGCAGCTTACGGCAGACTAAGTGTGATGCTGCAATATCGTTTGCAAATGGAATATTTATTTACAGTACCGCCAGAAGCGTTTGACCCGGCTCCCAAAGTAGAATCTGCGTTTGTGCGCTGCGTGCCGCATGCCTCGTTACCTTATATTGCCAACGATGAAACATTGTTTGCAAAAGTAGTCACTGCCGCTTTTGGTCAGCGCCGCAAAACCTTGCGCAACACGCTAAAGGGCTTGCTGGATGATGAAGGGTTTAGCGCACTGAATATAGATTCACAGCTGCGCGCAGAGAATTTAAGTGTGGCGGATTTTGTAGCGATTGCCAATCATTTATCTGCCAGCTAAATTCAAACAGCTCAAATTCAAATATAATTTCGAAAAATTTAACATTCAATCTTTTAGGAAAACTTCATGCGTATCATTCTTCTAGGTGCACCAGGCGCTGGCAAAGGCACACAAGCCACTTTCATTAAAGAAAAATTCAATATCCCGCAAATTTCAACTGGCGATATGTTGCGTGCAGCAGTCAAAGCTGGCACACCATTGGGTTTGGAAGCTAAGTCTTTTATGGATAGCGGCGGTTTGGTGCCAGATGCAGTGATTATTGGCCTAGTGAGTGAGCGCATCAAAGATGCTGACTGCGCCAATGGCTTTTTGTTTGACGGCTTTCCACGCACTATTCCACAAGCTGAAGCCATGAAAGAAGCAGGTGTAGGGATTGATTACGTGGTTGAAATCGACGTGCCGGACGAAGCGATTGTGGAGCGCATGAGTGGCCGCCGTTCGCATCCTGCCAGTGGCCGTACTTACCATGTTAAATTCAATCCGCCAAAAGTAGCAGGTAAAGATGATGTTACTGGTGAAGACCTAGTGCAACGTGAAGACGACCTCGAGGCAACCGTTAAAAAACGTTTAGAGGTATATCACAGCCAAACTAAACCTTTGGTGCAATACTACACAGACTGGGCAAACAGCGGTAAACAAGGCGCTCCTAAACATGTGTTTGTGAATGGTCTTGGCGAGATGAATGTGATTCGTGAGAATATTTTTGCAGCATTGAAATAATCAATACAAATCCCCCTCAATCCCCCTTTTGCAAAGGGGGAGGTATTACCGCCCTTACCTTCAAGCTGTTCAAAATTAATATTCATTTTCCACGCCCACCAAAATCCTCTGCTGTTGCGCCGAGTAGCACAGTCTTAATGGGAGTTCTCGGCAATCGACTGTTTGAGCCCAATTGATGTTACTGGGCGAGTTTTCGATTGCTGCCCATTAAGACGAGCAACGCAGGAAATAAGCGACAGGGGGTGTCTTTTTGTTTGGGTACTTTATTTTGGACAAGCAAAATAAAGTACCTTGCTGTCGGGCAACCCCGACATGTTGAACAAAACCGCCCACATCCCATCGACTCGCCAATCACATCAGTAGAAATCGCATTATTCACCCGCCAAAGGTATAATCACACAATCATAAAACCATCTATTTAAGCCATACTCATGCAACAGCAATACCCATTCAAAGATATCGAACAATCCGCTCAGCAATATTGGGAAAAAAACCAAACATTCGCCGCCTCTGAACAATCTGACAAGCCTAAATATTACTGCTTATCGATGTTTCCGTATCCAAGCGGTCGCTTACACATGGGGCATGTGCGTAACTACACCATTGGTGATGTATTAAGCCGTTTTCATAAAATGAAAGGCTTTAACGTCATGCAGCCTATGGGCTGGGATGCCTTTGGCCTGCCTGCTGAAAATGCTGCGATTAAAAACAACACTGCACCAGCAAAATGGACTTATGAAAATATAGAACACATGAAAACCCAGCTCAAACAGCTGGGCTTGGGTGTGGACTGGCAGCGCGAAATAGCCACCTGCAAGCCTGAGTATTACAAATGGGAGCAATGGCTGTTTACTGAGCTGTTCAAAAAAGGCCTGATCTACAAAAAAACTGCCACTGTGAACTGGGATCCAGTTGACGGTACCGTGCTGGCTAACGAACAGGTGATTGATGGTCGCGGCTGGCGCAGCGGCGCACTCGTTGAAAAGCGAGACATTCCACAATATTTCATGAAAATCACTGCCTATGCAGAAGAGCTGCTGGCAGATTTAGACAAACTCGATGGCTGGCCTGAACAAGTAAAAACCATGCAACGCAACTGGATAGGCAAAAGCTACGGTTGCGAGGTTGAGTTCCCGATTGTTGGCCAGAGCGGCAACCTCAAGGTTTACACTACCCGCCCTGACACGCTGATGGGTGCCACTTATGTGGCAGTAGCCGCTGAGCATGCACTGGCAACACTAGCTGCACAAAACAACCCTGAGCTGGCCGAGTTTATTGCTGAATGCAAACGCGGCAGCGTAGCCGAAGCCGATGTCGCCACCGCTGAGAAAAAAGGCATGGCTACCGGTTTGTTTGTCATACACCCGCTCAATGGCGAGCAACTGCCGGTGTGGGTGGCGAACTATGTACTGGCGAGCTACGGCGAAGGCGCAGTGATGGCAGTGCCAGCGCATGATGAGCGCGACTTTGAATTTGCTAATAAATTTGGATTGCCGATAAAGCAAGTTTTCAATTCTACAGTTACTTTTACTGATGAACAGAAGATCGAATTTCCCAAGTCAGAATATGAATATCATTATTTTGATAAAGAATTATGGAAAGATTGGTACGCATCAAAATCTGCTGATGATGTTTTGGTTTCAACGGAAGGTAAATATTTTGGTATGACACATCAAGATGCTTTTGATGCCGTTATTGCAGACTTGGAAATGAAAGACTCTGGTAAACGTCGCACCCAATATCGCCTGCGCGATTGGGGTGTTTCACGTCAACGTTACTGGGGCTGCCCAATTCCTATCATTCACTGCGCCAGTTGCGGTGAAGTGCCAGTACCAGCCGATCAGTTGCCGGTAGTGTTACCGGAAGATGTCGTGATGGATGGCGTTGGTTCTCCTATCAAAAAAGATCCGAGCTTTTACGAGACATCATGCCCAACATGCGGCGGCAAAGCCACGCGCGAAACTGACACGCTGGATACTTTCTTTGAGTCTTCATGGTACTTTGCACGTTATGCCAGCTTTGACAGCAACAACGCAATGGCAGACGAACGCGCCAATTACTGGCTGCCGGTAGATCAATATGTAGGCGGTATTGAACATGCAATTTTGCATTTGCTATATGCGCGCTTTTTTAACAAACTTATGCGCGATGTCGGCTTACTCAAAAATGACGAGCCTTTCACCAACCTGCTGACACAAGGCATGGTGTTGAAAGATGGCAGCAAAATGAGTAAATCCAAAGGCAACACGGTTGACCCGCAAGAGTTGATTGATACCTACGGTGCAGACACGGCGCGTTTATTCATGATGTTTGCGGCACCACCCGAGCAAAGCCTGGAATGGGCAGACAGCGGTGTCGAAGGTGCGCATCGATTCCTGCGCCGTTTATGGAAGGCAGTATATGACCATATTGAGCTTGGCAGCGTTGCTGCTTACAGCAGCGGTGAATTGAACGCAGACCTTAAAAACCTGCGCCGCCAACTGCATTTAACCATAGAAAAAGTCGCAGATGACTATGGTCGTCGTCACAGCTTTAACACCGCAATTTCATCAGTCATGGAATTAATGAATGCACTGGCTAAAATTGAGGGTAGCGACGAAACTACACGTCAGGTGCGCCAAGAAGTATTACAGAATGCCGCTTTACTACTATCACCGATAGTGCCGCATATTTGCCAAGCGCTATGGGCTGAGCTTTGCCCAAATACCCATATTCTAGAAGCCGCATGGCCTGTTGCTGATCAATCGGCGATGGAACAAGATACTATTGAATATGTCATTCAGGTCAATGGCAAACTGCGTGGCAGCATCACTGTGGCTAAGTCTACCGCGAAAGACGAACTTGAAAAGCTCGCGCTTGAGCAGCCTTGTGTGCAAAAGTACATAGAAGATAATATGTCGGTACGCAAAGTGATTGTGGTGCCTAACAAACTCATCAACGTTGTTGTAGGATAAATTATGCAAAACTCACACGCCGGTTTGGTGTCTCGAAACAAGACATATTTAGTCATCGCTACATTGCTAGCGCTAATTGTCTCGGCATGCGGGTTTCAACTGCGAGGAGCAGCAGATTTATCATTCAAGACTTTATATATTCAAGGCGCAAAACTTAACCTTTCTAAAGATCTTGAACGTCAGCTAAAAACTAACGGCGTAAAAATCGTTAGTCAAGCTGAAGATGCTGAGTTGTTTTTAGAGTTGATGACTGAAAGCAATCAAAAACGCATCATGTCATTGAGTGGTGGCGGTTTGGTGCGTGAGTTTGAGTTACTGTACATACTGAATTTTCGTATTCGCGAGGCAAGCAACCCGCTATGGGGACCAGTACAAACCATACGCGGTCGCCGTGACTTCTCATATAACGATAACGCGCTATTGGGCAAAGCCGAAGAAGAACTTCGACTTAACGCAGACATGCGTAACGATGCCATACGCGAGCTACTGCGTCGTTTAACCGCTTATAAACCTGCAACTACAGAAAAATAACACCCATGCGCTTGGCTCAGGCACAGCTTGAATCTCACCTCAAACAAGGCTTACAGGCGCTGTATGTGTTGGTGGGCAATGAGCCATTAGCGCAGCGTGAATGTTTAGATGTCATACGCGCCGCGGCCAGAACGCAGGGCTTTGATGAGCGCACCAGCCTCACGGTTGAGCGCAATTTCAACTGGCAGCAAATTCAACATTATGGCCAAGCTATTTCACTATTTGCTAACAAGCGTCTATTAGAGCTTAGCATTCCGTCTGGCAAGCCAGGCGTAGAAGGTGGCAAGGCTTTACAAGCGCTGGCAAACTCCGCCATACCTGACACCAGTGTGGTGATTATTCTGCCAACCTTGGAGCGTGACGCGAAAAACAGCGCTTGGTTTAATGCGCTAGAAGCACAAGCACAAGTAATTACCATTCATGAAGTTGAGGCTGCGAACTTACCTAAGTGGATTGCCAACCGTTTAGCACATCAAGGTCAAACTGCCAGCGCACAAACCTTAGAGTTTTTAGCCAACCAAGTTGAAGGTAATTTACTGGCAGCCAATCAGGAAGTACAAAAGCTAGGTTTGCTGTATGCACAAGGTGAGCTGTCTGATGCGGATGTGCGTGAGGCGGTGTTAAATGTTTCACGCTTTGACGCGTTTCAATTAGGCGAGGCTGTGTTACAAGGTGACGCTGAGCGCACTGCACGCATTTTACAAGGCCTGCAAGATGAAGGTGAAAATGCGGTCGCGGTGATGAATCCACTGATGTGGGTATTGCGCCCGTTGGTGCGCATTAAGCAGGCCGAAATGCGCGGCGAGAACATCACAAACGCCATGACTAACGCACGCATTTACGGTGACAGACAAGTGCTGGTAAAACGCGCGTTGTCACGGTTAAATTTACGTCAACTCGAAGCTGCCCTGCACAAGCTTGCAGATATTGATCGTACTGCAAAAGGGGTGATGTTGGGCGATGCTTGGCTAGAAATCTCTAGGTTATGTTTCGGATTGGCAAGGGTAAAAGCGCGCTGATTTACAGGCTATTTTTAGCCGCAGATACACGCAAATGCACGCTGACAAAACCATCCCCAAACAAAAATTTATTCAGTAAACTTTTTATGCGCTAACTACGTACATCCGCGTGTATCTGCGGCTAATTTTTTAAAGTACAATTAACTATGAACATTCAACAATACATGCAAAACATTGGTGTCGAGGCGCGCAAAGCATCGCGCGCGATGGCCAGCGCCAGCACCAGTCAAAAAAATATCGCACTTAATGCTATTGCCGACGCCATTCTGCGTGAAAAATCAGCTTTGCTCGCGGCCAACAAGCTTGATCTTGAAGCAGCACGTGCCAACGGTCTGGATGCTGCCATGCTCGATAGACTCACCATTACCGAAAAATCCATTCACAGCATGGCTGAAGGTTTAACACAGATCGCCAGTTTGGCTGACCCAATCGGCGAAATGAGTGATTTTAAATATCGCCCAAGTGGCATTCAAATTGGCAAAATGCGCGTACCACTCGGCGTGATTGGCATTATTTATGAAGCACGTCCAAATGTCACAGTAGATGCCGCCGGCTTATGCATTAAATCTGGCAACGCTGCAATTTTACGTGGCGGCTCTGAAGCTATCCATTGCAATCAAGCATTGGCTAAGCTGGTGCATGAAGGCCTAGCTGAAGCTGGCTTGCCAGTAGCTGCTGTACAAGTAGTGGAAACTACAGACCGTGCCGCAGTAGGTGAGCTTATCACCATGAAACAATATGTGGACGTGATTGTGCCACGCGGTGGCAAAGGCTTAATAGAACGCATTTCTAACGATGCACGTATTCCAGTGATTAAACATCTGGATGGCAACTGCCATGTGTACGTAGATGACGATGCCGATTTTGACAAAGCGCTACGCATTCTAGAAAACAGCAAAACCCAACGTTTGGGCACTTGCAACACGGCAGAATCATTATTGATTGCACGTTCTGTTGCCACAGCCATGCTGCCGAAACTTGCCGACATGCTGACCCAGCATGGGATTGAAATTCGCGGCTGCGCCGAAACCTGCGCGCTGGTAAAACAAGCCATACCAGCAACATCAGAAGACTTTTATACCGAGTATTTAGCAGCGATTATTTCATGCAAAGTAGTGAGTGGACTAGATGAAGCCATAGCACACATCAACGAACACTCATCACAACACACCGAAGCCATCGTGACGGAAAACTACACCAAGGCGCGTCGCTTCTTGCGCGAAGTAGACTCTAGCAGCGTCATGGTAAATGCCTCCACACGCTTTGCCGATGGTTTTGAATACGGCTTGGGTGCTGAAATCGGCATCTCCACAGATAAACTGCACGCACGTGGCCCGGTTGGGTTGGAAGGCTTAACCTCGCTGAAGTATGTGGTGCTGGGTGACGGCCAGGTTCGCGCCTGATTGTAGGGTTAAGTTTTGAACACCAGTGCTGCAGCTAACACCAAAATACCCGCAATCGGTATTTTGGGCGGCACATTTAACCCTATCCACTTTGGTCACCTGCGCATGGCGCAGGAGCTGGCCGATGCACTCAAACTTGCGCAAGTACGTTTTATACCAGCTGCCAATCCGCCACATAAAGATATGCTTACAATCAGCGCTCAACAGCGTGCCGAGATGGTACAACTAGCAATTGCCGACAATCATCGCTTTGTATTAGATAAGAGAGAGCTGCTTAGAGTAGGCGCTTCTTACAGCATCGATACACTGCAAAGTCTGCGCGATGAACTTGGCGCCACAGCAAGCATTACCCTATTTATGGGCAGTGATGCATTCAGCAAATTTGATACTTGGCACCGCTGGCAAGAAATCATTCAACTGTGCCATATTGCGCTAGTACAACGACCGCAATTGCGTGGCCATGACACTGCGTTATCCAAAACCCTAGAAACCTTTTTGCATAATCATTACAGCGAAAACCCTGACGATATCCACGAGTTACCCGCCGGCATCGTGACCATGCGCCAAGTAACCGCGCTCGATATTTCGTCCACGGCTCTTCGCAAAGCACTAAAATCTAACGACTCTGTACGCTATTTAATGCCGGGCAACGTTATCGACTATATCCAGTCAAATCAACTTTACTGCTAGCACTATTTTTGAGGCTGTCATCATGAAACATAAATTAACCAAACTCACCTTACTCGTACTAGCCCTTAGTGTGAGCACTTGCGGCGTTAATCCAGTCACCAAAAAGCGTGAGCTGCAATTTGTATCGGAAGAAAAAGAAATTGCCATCGGCACACAAAACTACTCACCTACGCGCCAATCGCAAGGCGGTGACTATGTGCTAGACCCTGAACTCACAGCTTATGTGCAAAGTGTGGGTGACAAACTTGCAGCAGTGTCTGACCGTAAACTACCTTATGAATACGCGGTCATTAATGACTCAGTACCTAACGCTTGGGCTATGCCCGGCGGTAAGATTGCCTTCAACCGCGGCCTGCTTTATGAGCTAAACAGTGAAGCCGAGCTGGCCGCCGTGATGGGTCATGAAATGGTACACGCCGCAGCCAGACATGGCGCACAAGGCATGGAGCGCGGCATGCTGCTGCAAGGCGCAATGGTTGCAGTGGGTATTGGCGCGCAAAACACAGATTACGCCAACTTGATTGTTGGAGGTGCACAAGTAGGCGCGCAGCTGGTGAACAGCAAATATGGCCGTGATGCTGAAAGTGAATCTGACCTCTATGGAATGCAATACATGAAAAAAGCTGGCTATGACCCCACTGCAGCCGTGACTCTGCAAGAAACCTTTGTGCGTCTAAGTGCAGGGAGAAAGAGTAATTTCATAGAAGGCTTATTTGCCAGCCACCCACCCTCACCTGAACGTGTGGCTGAAAACAAAGCCACTTTAGCCAAGTTAGGTGCAGGCGGTGAATGGGGCAAAGAAATTTACGCTAAAAAAACTGCCAAGCTGCGTGCCACACAAGGTGCTTACAAAGCCTATGATGAAGCGGTAAAAGCGCTAAACGATAAAAATGTGGATAAAGCGAAAACACTGGTGAGCCAGGCGATTGCAATTGAGCCAAAAGAAGCGCGCTTTCAAGAGCTGCTGGGCGACATTGCACTGACGCAGAAAAAACCACAAGAAGCACTGGCTTTTTATGACAAAGCCATCAAAATGCAGCCTGACTATTTCAAGCCGCATATTCAAAGTGGCATTGCGCTATTTAATATGGGCAAAAAAACTGAAGCTGAACCATATCTGAAACGTGCCAACCAACTGTTACCTACAGCGCCCGGCCATGCGCTGCTAGGACAATTAGCCGAAGGTCGCGGTGACATCAACGGCGCATTGCAACACTATCAAGTGGCGGCTAGCTCCAACTCTGATATCGGTAAAGATGCTATTGCACGTGCCGTTAAAATAGACCTGCCACGCAACCCGGCAAAATACATACAATCCGCAGCACAAGCTGACAATGCAGGTAACTTATACGCCGTAGTGCAAAACGGCACACCGGTCACTATTAATCGTGTAGTGGTTAGGGTTGTTAAATATGATGCCAGCACCGGCCGTGCAGTTGGCCAAAGTGGTTTGCTGACCATTAACGGTGTAGCGCCAGGTAAACATAATCAAGTTGCGGTTGGTACCCGTGTGAATAATGCGAAAGAAGTTGGGCTATATAAAGTGGTGGTGGAGTCAGCCGAGTTAGCGCAGTAGCTTTACCCCCTACTAAATGCCCCTTACTCCTGAATAACCTCCCCCTTTGCAAAAGGGGAGGTGGATTTTAAATCCTAACTTCGTCGCTCTCGCGCGACTAGCGAGTTACTTTTTCTTGCCTAGCCAAGAAAAAGTAACCAAAAAGAAAGCTACCACCTGCCGCTTAATCCTCAATTTTGAATAAATCTTGAGCGGCAGTCGGAAACTCGCTAACGCTCAAACAGCCGCCTGCCGAAAACTCTCAAGACTCATTCAAAATTGAGGCGCGTCAGCAGTGGATTCCATATGTAGCATGTGAGTTTGGGTTATTAAAAGACCTGTATATTTAGCAATAAAGTACATAAAAATTATTTAACGCAGAAATGGTTGCGCTAACTTTGATCCATTCTAGCGCGCTGAGTAGCGCAGCTTTAATGGGAGATTTCGGCAATCGGCTGTTTGAGCCCAAGTGAGTTTATTGGGCGAGTTTCCGATTGACGCCCATTAAAGTGAGCAACGCAAGGAAGAGCGGTAGAGGGTAGCCTTTTAGCTACGACATAACCTAAACGTTAGTCTGCACTGAAACTTCGTTTTCTTTGGTTTCTTTCTTTTGACTAAGCAAAAGAAAGAAACTCGACTGTCGGTCGAGACCGATAAAATTAAACTACAAAATCCCCCTCATTCCCCCTTTGACAAAGGGGGAGGCTCCCAAAAAACGAAGACTTTGTTTATGCAATCTATCTGGAGAAGTGCTTATCTAAAAAATTAAAACTTAAACTCTTTAGCCTCACCCTGCCAACGTACCACACTCAAACACGGTGCATCAATGCGCTGTTGCAAACTGACTAAGTTTCCTTCAAACATCGGCATCTGTGGCTCAATTTGATTAGCCACCCACCCCGCCAGTTTCAAGCCACGCGCTTTTATCGCTTCAACCGTCAACAAAGCATGATTGATGCAGCCCAAACGCATGCCTACTACCAACACCAATGGCAAATCGAGTGTAACAGCTAAGTCTGCCATGGTTTGCTGTGCGTTAATAGGTACCAAAAACCCACCCGCACCCTCAACGACAACTACATCTGCCATTGCTGCCAATTGCTGGTAAGCACTAGTGATGACACTAATCTCAACCTGCACACCCGCTTGCTGCGCTGCGATATGCGGCGCAATCGCAGGAGCAAATCGGTATGGGTTGATCAAATTCAGGGCGGGTTTTATATTGCTGGCCTCATGCAAAGCCAGCGCATCTTCATTCACCAACTGCCCCTGCCAAATACCATGCTGGCTAATTTCACAGCCGGAGGCAATCGGTTTCATACCCACTGTTTTATTGCCAGCTTGCACAAAATGGCGAATCAAGGCGCTGGCAATATAGGTTTTGCCTACATTGGTATCAGTGCCAATCACAAAATAAGATTGCTGCATAATTGAATTATTTGTTTCTGGGTTTGAAGCTAATCGGTGCCATGCCATTTTCAAGCACTGGCTTATCTTTACCGCGCCAAGCATGACCATAGACTACTTCAAACGTCGCAGGTAGCTTACCTGCTTGCCTAAACTGCTCGTAGTATTGTTCAAGCTTAGCGAAGTAAGTTTTACCCATCAAGCCGCGGGCGCGGCCATCGGTTGCATTGTGCGCACCTATGCTTTT
>NCHI01000167.1 GCA_002281815.1 Methylotenera sp. 24-45-7 | reverse complement strand
GCAATACAACGATATAAGTAATCGCTTCTATTCTAAAAAGCAGGGCGGTGATTGCGAATAATTGCCAGTAGATTGCGTCTGAAAGCTGGGCGTTACGGTAAAACCTGATCAAAAATACCAATGCCGTCAGCATGAAGGCCCAAAAGCCTTGGTCACGTAAGAGCATAGGCACTACATCGCCAACGATGTAGGCGGTGCTTAAAAATAAAAGTGTGGCCATTAATAGAGTAAGTTTGTCGCCACCTGCTAATAAGATAATTCTTAATAAGCTGCTCATGACAATCACTATAAAAACTGCATTCAGCAGTTGCGCGCATAGTTGAATATTAAGTGTGGTGGCTACATGTAGCCCTGCGATAAGTAGCGAATATAAAGGCCATTCAAATAGTGCTAATCCTGACTTCCATTCGCCGATTGAGAATAAACGAGCAGCTTCAAAATATAGTACTGAGTCGTCATTAATCCAGCCTTGTTGGATATACATTATCCAGCAGGCGACCAGCATGCCAATTAAGCTAAGTGTGACTAGTATCTGCTCAGCGCTGGCTTTTTTATAAAAGTTTGCAATCATCATGGTTGTTATTTTCTGTTTTTAGCATATTCTATAAAGTCTTGTATGTTCTCTGAACATAACTTATCGACCACACTTAATATTTCTTGCTCTGGCCAGTTCCACCATGCAGATGCATGCAATGCATTTCTGGTTGCTTCATCAAAGCGCCAGCGGATAAGTTTTGCGGGGTTGCCGCCTACAATTGCATAAGGTGGCACATCTTTAGTCACGATAGCGCCATTGGCAATCACTGCACCATCACCGATTGATACACCGGATAGAATAACGCAGTTGGCGCACAGCCAGACGTCGTTGCCGATTGTGACATTACCATTGGTGAGCGCCCAGTTTTGAATATGCTCACAATTTTCTTCATAGGCTGGAAACAGATAAGTGCTGACCCAGTTCGTATGATGCATGCCACCCATGAAAATTTGCACATTTTCTGCAAACGAGCAGTAAGAACCTATACTAAGCGTGGCATCTTTATGCGGGTGTTTCACCACGGGCAAGCCGTAGCATTTGCTGCCAATTTTATACTGCGGATATTTTTGTTTAAAAGCAGCCATCGAACGCGCTGGTTTGGCACGTCTTTTTTTTGTTTTGTGTTGTTGTCGCAGCGCTTTAAAAAACTCGGTCAGCTTAGATAATTTAAACATGGCGTTTATTTCGTAGGCAACAGAAGTCAAGCTAATCGATTAGCTATATGGCAGCAAGCAAGGCTAGAGGTCAAAGTTATCATTCGCCAAAATTCCACTCGCATCAATGCCGCGTAATTTATCTTTAATGCGCTTGTTACCTTGTTTGCGCATTTGTTCACTACTGCCGAATTCTGGGTTAAGTACCATAGTGGCATGATTGAGATGGTCCACATAACGCCCCAGCTCGCCAGAGTTAAGAAATAGCATTTCATAACCCGCAGCCAGCATTTTTTGGTGCATGACTTTGCCAGCAGTATCTTCACCGTCTGAAAAATTGGTATTGAGTGCTCGAATGACATCCATACGATACATGGCACAGTGGCTGCGCAAGTAACGCGCGTTCACATCCAGCCTGTCAGCACGGTAGCCACGATAGCCAAAGTATGTAGAGAGCAGTTTTTTCCATGCTTGCTCAAATTGATAACCTAACATTTGCAATTTAGATTTTGACTCTAACTTCCAAGAGCCAACGCCAGCCAGTTTTGGATTAAGCGTAAATGGTTTTAACAACACATCAATCCAGTCAGCACTTCTTACAAAGGTATCCGTATGAATAGAAAGCACATAGGGGGTTGTTACTTGCGCCAGCGCCAAGTCTAGTGCACGTGAATGAGAAAGTGGAGGCGACTCTGGGGCGTCTGCTTTTCTTTCAATTAGGGTAATCCAGTTGAGTGTTTTTAAGTAAGCTAGCGAAGCATCGTTAGAATTGTTATCGATGACTATCACTTCAACACGATTAAAATCAGTATGCTGGCGTATTAAACGCATACAGATTTTAGTGATTTCAGGGGTTTTGTAATTGGGAATTAAAATTGTGACTTGTTTATTATTCAATCCAAATTCCTTTTAAGATTGGTGCAGCAGTCTTGGCTGTGCAGCGTTTTATAATATTTTTTGCAGGATAGTTTGCGGCTTAATTTGCTTCAGGCAACCCAATTTCTCATCTGCATTTTTAA
>NCHI01000166.1 GCA_002281815.1 Methylotenera sp. 24-45-7 | reverse complement strand
GTAATACAGCACAAAAAATCTGTGCAGCAGCTGGTGTATTGCCTACTGCAAAAATCAAAGATTTGAACGACGCAGACGTTGAAAAATTGCGTGACGAAGTAGGTAAATTCAAAGTTGAAGGTGACCTGCGTCGTGAAGTTTCAATGAACATCAAACGCTTGATGGATTTGGGATGCTATCGTGGCATTCGTCACCGTCGCGGTCTGCCTGTGCGTGGTCAACGTACGAAAACAAATGCCCGTACACGTAAGGGTCCAGTTAAAGCGATTAAACAATCTAAATAAGTTCTTAGGCTTAAGATTGTTTAAAAAATTTTTGTAAGATTTATCGGTAAGGAAAATGCAACATGGCAAAAGCTAATGTACGCGTAAGAAAGAAAGTTAAAAAGAATATTGCAGAGGGCATTGCTCACGTGCATGCATCTTTTAACAATACCATCATCACCATTACAGACCGTCAAGGCAATGCTTTGTCTTGGGCGACTTCAGGTGGCCAAGGTTTTAAAGGTTCACGTAAAAGTACTCCTTTTGCTGCGCAAGTTGCTGCAGAAGTTGCTGGTAAATCAGCACAAGAGAGCGGTGTAAAGAATTTAGAAGTGCGTATTAAAGGCCCAGGTCCAGGTCGTGAATCTGCAGTACGCGCACTTAATGCAGCTGGTTTTAAAATTACCAGCATTACTGATGTGACGCCAGTGCCGCACAACGGTTGCCGTCCACCTAAAAAACGTCGCATCTAAGCGAAAAAGATTACTGGAGAACTATCTTGGCTAGAAATTTAGATCCTAAATGCCGTCAGTGCCGTCGTGAAGGCGAAAAATTGTTTTTGAAAGCAGAAAAATGCTTCACAGACAAATGTGCTATTGAAAAACGTAACTTCCCACCTGGTCAACATGGCCAACGTAGAAATCAACGTCTTTCTGATTACGGCGTTCAATTACGTGAGAAACAAAAAGTTCGTCGTATCTACGGTGTACTTGAAGCTCAGTTCCGTAGCTACTACGCTGAAGCTGACCGTAAAAAAGGTATTACTGGTGAAAACTTACTCCAATTGCTTGAGTGCCGTTTAGATAACGTTACTTACAGAATGGGTTTGGGCGGTTCACGTACAGAAGCGCGTCAAATTGTTCGTCATAACAGCATTTTGGTAAATGGTAAACGTGTCAACATTCCTTCATATCAAGTAAAAGCTGGTGATGTAATCAGTGTTGCTGAAGCTTCAAAAACACAATTGCGTATTAAAGGCGCATTGGAAGCTGCTGAACAACGTGGTTTCCCAGAATGGTTAGAAGTTGATGTGAAAGCTCTGAAAGGTACTTTCAAAGCTAAACCACAGCGTGATGAGTTGCCACCAACAATCAATGAATCATTGGTAGTTGAGCTTTACTCTAAGTAATTAAGATTTAAATCGCATAGTTAGCAAATCATTATGGTTTGCTAACTTAGCTTTTATAGAGCTACGTTCTATAAATAATTAAAAAATTAAAGGTATAACTATGCAAAACAGTCCTACCGAGTATTTAAAACCACGTGTAGTAGATGTTGAGGTTTTGTCTCCACTACGCGCACGTGTAACGCTTGAACCTATGGAGCGTGGTTTTGGTTACACTCTGGGTAATGCATTACGTCGTGTTTTACTTTCATCTATTCCTGGCTTCGCAATTACAGAAGTTAAAATTGATGGTGTTGTACATGAGTATTCAACTTTAGATGGTGTGCAAGAAGATGTTGTTGATATCTTATTGAACCTTAAAGGTGTTGCGTTAAAATTAAATGCAAAATCAGAAACAATCCTGACGCTGAATAAATCAGTTGAAGGTGTTGTGACTGCAGGTGACTTCGAAACAGGTCATGATGCTGAAATCGTAAATCCTAATCATGTAATCGCCCATCTTACTAAGGGTGGTAAGTTGAATTTGGAAGTTAAAGTTGAAATGGGTCGTGGTTATCAACCTGTGCCTGTGCGTCAAAAAGCGAATGATGAAGACCGTGTATTAGGCTTTATCATGGTTGATGCATCATTTAGCCCAATTAACAAGGTTAGCTACTATGTTGATAGTGCGCGTGTTGAACAACGCACTGACTTAGACAAGTTGGTAATGGATGTTGAAACAAACGGTGTAATTGAACCTGAGCAGGCAATTCGCGACGCGGCACGTATTCTGATGGGTCAACTGTCAGTGTTTGCTGATCTTGAAGGTGCGCCTAGTGAAGTTGAAGTTAAAT
>NCHI01000165.1 GCA_002281815.1 Methylotenera sp. 24-45-7 | reverse complement strand
AATAATCAATTGGATTTAAAAGTTCTGAAAGTTCATCATAGGCACATACACAAAACACGGCAGGAGAACCTAAAATGGCTAAAACAGTATCATTCGCAATTTTACACTTTACTGTAGCTTTTACCGTGGGCTATTTGCTCACTGGCAGTTTAATGGTAGGCGGTTTGCTGGCGATTATTGAACCTGCTTGCAATACTGTGGTGTTTCACTTCCACGAAAAAGCTTGGAAACGTTTTGAAGCAAACAACCCAGAGCAACATGCGCGCGCTACAAGCATGGGCTGGTTGCATGTGCACTAATCTAGTAATAAATGAAGTCTAGTAATAAATTAAGAAACCAATTTTTTAAATTCAGTAAAATAATTTGGAAAGGTTTTTGCAACACAATTTGGGTCATTAATCACGACAGGCACATTACCGAGTGACACCAGTGAAAAACACATGGCCATACGGTGGTCGTCGTAAGTATCGATGACGGCGTTGGGGGTGAGTTGGGCTGGCGGTGTGATTTTAATGTAGTCCGCACCTTCTTCAACAACTGCACCTACTTTGCGTAACTCAGTGGCCATGGCGGCAATGCGATCAGTTTCTTTTACACGCCAGCTGGCGATATTGCGCAATGTGGTTGTTCGCGTTGCATTGGTTTCGCCCTGAGCAAACAGCGCAACAATTGCCAAGGTCATGGCAGCATCGGGGATGTGATTGCAATCTAAATCAATGGCATTAATCTTGTCAGCCTTGCTGGCTGAAATATGATTTTCAGCATAGTTGATGTTGCCGCCCATTAAGGCCAATGCTTCTGCAAAACGTACGTCACCCTGAATGCTGTGTTCACCTAAACCTTCAACGGTAATGTTGCCAGCCAGCGCGCCGGCTGCTAGAAAATAAGATGCGCTAGAAGCATCACCTTCTACAAAGATTTGTATTGGGGCGCTGTAGCTTGAATTGGCTGGTACAGTAAAACTTTGCCAGCCATTACGTTTTACAATTACGCCAAATTTCGCCATCAAATTAAGGGTAATTTCAATATAGGGTTTTGAAATTAACTCACCAACTACTTCAATTGTCGCTTCTTGTTTGGTTAATGGCAGTGCCATTAGCAGGGCGGTGAGAAACTGGCTAGAAACATCGCCGCGAATTTTAATTGCCTCAGTTGTGCCAAGTTTTGCTGGCGATATTTTTAAGGGTGGAAAGCCATCATTCTGTAAATATTGAATATCCGCTCCGGCCTGACGCAAAGCATCGACCAAATCACCAATTGGGCGTTCATGCATGCGCGGTACACCTGACAATTGGTAATCACCCCCAGCAAAAGCCAGCGCTGCGGTTAAAGGTCTAAATGCGGTGCCTGCATTTCCCAAAAACAAATCTGTATTTTTGTTGGGAAAATTGCCAGCACAACCGGTTACGCGCCATGCGTTTTCAGCAAAGTTTTCTAGTTTTACACCTAAGGTTTGTAATGCTTCTAGCATGCGCGAGGTGTCGTCTGACGCCAACAAATCACGAATTTCCGTCACGCCGTCTGATAAAGCAGCCAATAATAGCGTGCGGTTAGAAATGCTTTTTGAGCCTGGCAATTGAATGTCACCGGCAGCTTTGGTGACTGGGTTGAGAAGCAGTTGTTCCATAGTTATTCTTTAGGATTATTCTTTAAATTTTGATGTGAGTTTTATTGATCTTTGCGCTTTGCCCAGGCATTGCGAGCCGTGCTGGCGCGCTCAAACAAGGCTTGCAAACCAGCGCCGTCTTCATTTTCCAGCAGTTGTTTTAATTGCGCGAGTTCCGCCTGATAAGCGATTAATTCACTGAGCAGCGCAGTTTTGTTGGCTAGGCTAATGTCACGCCACATTTCAGGGTGGCTGCCGGCAATGCGCGTGAAGTCTCTGAAACCGCTGGCGGCAAAGCCGAATAGCTGTTCGGCGTTTGGTCTGGATGCAATGTCATCGACCAAGGCGAAAGCCAACAAATGCGGCAAGTGGCTGACTGCCGCAAAAATACTGTCGTGCGTTGCCGCAGACATTTCACTCACATTAGCACCACAGCTTTGCCAGAGATTTTTCACCTGTTGAATCGCATCAACACTGTTGTCTTGAATTGGTGTGAGGACTACATTTTTGTTGCTATACAAATCTACTGTCGCAGCGCTTACGCCACTTTTTTCAGCGCCAGCAATCGGGTGTCCGCCAACGAACTGTTTGGCTTGTGCGCCTAAAGTTGCTTGTGCATAAGCCAGCACATCACTCTTGGTA
>NCHI01000164.1 GCA_002281815.1 Methylotenera sp. 24-45-7 | reverse complement strand
AAACTTTCGCCATTAGGCGGTGTGAGATTCGCATAATCTTGCGCCCAAATATCAAACACATCACGTGGAATTGCATCCCAAGCCTGCAATTCCCAATCCCCAAAATGCAGTTCTTTTAAGCGGTCATCTAAGGTTATTTGCGCTAAATTAAGCGCCCCTGCCAACTTACTACAGCGCTGCAACGGGCTGGCGTACACCGCATCAAATTCAATATCAGCTAATTTTTTTCTTAAGCTTTCAGCCTCAACATGAAAGCTTGCAGATACGTCTACATCGCTCTGCCCATAACAAACACCAGACGGCACAGCCAGTGAAGTATGTCTTATCAGGTGCAAATTCATTAATTAGAACAATTCCACATTACTAAAATACGCAACAAAGCCCAAATAAATAACCAGCTCTGTAATCTGCTGTGCTGCACCCAAACAATCGCCAGTATATCCGCCCAGCCAACGTTTAATTTTTATACGCCACCACATCCCAGCGGCAATCACCGGTACAAACACACAAGTGAACAACGCTATGATATGTCGCGCTTCTATCTCCAACGGAGAAAAATAACATTGCAACAATATCAGCGGTAGCAAGCCAAACACGCTCGCAATAAGCACATCCATTACTGTCAGCTTGCTTGCCAATGGTTTTGCTTTGCCGCTAGTCTTCACATAATTCAATGTTGCCATCGTATACACCGCACACAGTCTGCTCAGTGCATGCGCAATGACCAAGGCATATGCAATAAAGCTTTGAGGTAACTCTGTGAGCAATTGAAACTTGGCAAATAGCACCGTAAATAACGCCACAGCGCCATAAGTACCAAGTCGCGAATCTTGCATAATAGTGAGTATTCGCTCTTTATCCCATCCCCCACCCAAGCCATCTGCGCTATCTGCTAAACCGTCTTCGTGAAATGCCCCAGTTAAGCACACCGTTGCCGCCATGCTTAATAAAATAGCAATAGTGTTTGGAAAAACATGTCCACTCAACACAAATACACCAGCTCCAATCAAGCCGACAATAACGCCAATCAAAGGAAAATATTTGGCAGCGCTGTTCATTTCACTGTCTTTAAAATCGGCAAAACTAGGCACGGGTATACGTGTAAAAAAACCCAGCGCCAGTAAAAAACTACGCCATTGCCTATGCACAAAACTTAGCATTGCGCACCTTCTTCTTGTTTGGTGCTTACGCCTGCGCTTTCAAAAGAAGCCATCTCATTCAAAAAATTCACAGCCGCTTGCACCATAGGGTATGCCAACACCGCGCCGGTGCCCTCGCCCAAGCGCAAACCAACATCTAAAATAGGTTGAGCACCCAAATGCGCTAATAATTGACGGTGCCCGGCTTCGCCAGAACAATGTGCAAACACGCAATAATGCAGAATATCAGGCTGGATACGACTCGCCACCAATAATGCCGCCGTGGCAATAAAACCATCAATTAGCAGCACAGCCTTGTGTTGCGCTGCCCCCAGCATTGCCCCTACCATCATGGCAATTTCAAAGCCACCAAAAGTCGCCAACACCTGCATTACATCTTGCTGATTGCGTGCGTGCAACTGCAACGCATGCTTCAGCACGGCAGTTTTTTTAGCCAATCCTGCATCATCCACACCTGTGCCACGCCCAACGCACTGCTCAATAGGCGTGTTACAAAGCACACTCATCAAACAACTGGCAGCAGAAGTATTGCCTATACCCATTTCACCAAACGCCAGCACATTGCTACCAGCAGCAACCTCTTGTGCAGACAACGCTACTCCCCTAGCCAGTGCCTGCTCACATTGCGCGAGCGTCATGGCAGACTCAATTAAAAAGTTTTTAGTCCCCATCGCCACTTTGGCCTTTACCAAATCAACATGGTCATCAAACACATGGTTTACACCCGCATCCACTACGCGCAACGCAAACCCATGTTGCCGCGCAAATACATTAATCGCCGCCCCACCACGCAAAAAATTCAATACCATCTGCGCGGTCACTGCTTGCGGATAAGGGCTAACGCCCGCCTCTACCACACCATGATCACCAGCAAATATCAAAAGCGCAGGTCGATTCAACTGTGGGGATAAAGTGTTTTGTATTAAACCTAGCTGCAAAGCGATAGATTCCAGCAAACCCAGTGCGCCAAGCGGCTTGGTTTTGTGATCAATTTTGTGCAACAGCGCAGGCTTTAATGCCTGACTTGGCGGGCTAATGTCATATTTCATAAAGCAGATTTTACATGCTTATACTGAGTTACTTAATAAAATGAATTTATCTAAATATTTTTGACAGAAT
>NCHI01000018.1 GCA_002281815.1 Methylotenera sp. 24-45-7 | reverse complement strand
CCAATTCTAATAATTGAATCGAACAATGGTTAAAAAATCACTGCTATGGTTTTGGCGTTCGCTCATGTGGTTGCTCGCGGTAACATTTACCTTGATGCTGATTGCAGCACTCACCATACAATTTTGGGTAATGCCAAATATTGGGCAGTATAAAAATGACATTGCCGCCAGTGCTAGCAAAGCTGCCAAACAAAAAGTAGCGATTGGCAACATTAGCGCCGACTGGCAAGGCATTAACCCTCACCTTACGCTCACCAATATTGATATTTTTGACGCAGAAAACCGCGTTGCACTACAACTCAAAAAAACCGAAGTTTTAGTGTCTTGGTTAAGTTTTCCATTGCTTGAACCTCATCTGGCCAAGCTTACGATACACGCCCCAGAGCTAACCATCAGACGAGTTGCCAGTGGTGAAATTTTTATCGCTGGCATCAGCTTGAATACCCAGTCTAATCCTGACTTGTCCAATTGGCTGCTGCGACAAAATCGTGTGGAAATCAATCAAGCAAAAATTAGCTGGTTAGACGAAAAACGTAACGCACCTGCGCTAAGCCTGAATAATTTTAACTTGCAATTGCAAAGCCCACTATGGCGAGGCTTGGTTAAAAACCATCAATTCAACATGCGCGCCATGCCATCAACAGGTGGCAGCAATCCAATATTAATCAGTGGTTATTTTTTTGGTAGTGATACTTCTAAAACTCAAGACTGGCATGGCAACATCAATCTGGAATTAAAAAACACCGATCTCAGCGCATTTAAAACATGGTTAGATTATCCAATAGATGTGCAATCTGGCGTGGGCAGTACTAATGTGAATATTAAATTTGCCAGCCATGCTGTGCAATCCGTGACTAGTAATGTAGATATTCAAAATCTACAGTTACAAAGCAAGCCTGAATCAAGCCCAATACGTCTTAAACACCTGTCTGGTAATCTAGCTTGGGAAAACCTGAACAAAATCAAATTACTTGGCCGCGCTGCGGAAAACAATGGCTACAGAATTAACGTGAGCAAACTGTCTGCTAATGTTGACAGTGGTCTTGATTTAAACAACCTGAAAGCTGAGTTTACGCACACCAATAATGGCAAGCAAAACCTCAGCCTACAACTGGCAAGCTTTGATATTGCAAGCGCCCAACAATACTTCTCACTGGTTCCTGTTTCTGAACCCTTACGTCAGCAAATGACTGATGCCGCCCCTCAGGGCAAGCTGGAAAACTTGTCAGTAAGCTGGGCTGCAAATAATGGCGTAACCAGCACTTATCAAATCAATACAAAATTTAAGCAGCTCAGCATGCAGCCTCAGCACGCGCTGCCTGGCTTTACTAATTTTTCCGGCGAGCTAAAAGCCAGCCAAAAAAGTGGGCAATTAACACTCAAATCAACGCAAGCCATGCTGGATTTAAAAGATATTTTGCGCGCGCCTATTCCTATCGACAGCGTAGATGGCGAAATCACATGGTCCAACCAAGACAAAGTGACCAAGGTTGAAGTGAGCGACCTCAACTTTAGCAACCCACATTTAGCAGGCTCGTTGAACGCCAGTTATTTAATGGATGGTATCAAGGATGGGTATTTAGATTTAACTGCCAAAGTCGATAACGCCAACGCTAAGTATGCGCATTTTTATTACCCGATTAGCTTGGGCGAAACCACTTTGCACTGGCTTGACACCTCTATTCTTGCTGGCAATGCAAACGACATCAATCTAGTTGTGAAAGGACGCTTAGCAGATTTTCCATTTGTGGATAGCAAAAACCAGCTCGATGAGCGCTTAGGTTTATTCAGGGTCACAGCAAGCTTGAGCAACATGCTTTTAGAATATGGCACTGGCTGGCCGGTGATTGATAAATTGGGCATGACTGCGCTGTTTGAAGGCAAGCGCATGGAGTTAAACGCAAGCACTGGCTACCTTCTTGGCAATCAGATTATTAACAGCAAAACTACGATCCCACAGCTTGATGCCGACTTCCCGCTATTGACTGTAGATGCTGAAATAGTAGGTTTAGTCAGTGACGCTATTAATTTCGTGAACAAAAGCCCGGTGCGCGAAACCACACAAGGCTTTACTGATAATCTGATTACCAGCGGCAGCGGTAAATTAAATCTTAATTTAAAAATTCCACTGCAAGATTTGGATGCTTCTAAATATAAGGGTATTTATCAAATCAGTAACGGCCGCATGGAAAGTGCAGGCATTCCCACGCTCAGCCAAATCAATGGTAATTTGGAATTTACGGAAAGCAGCTTAACTGCAAAAAACATTAAAGCTTATGCATACGGGTCGCCACTGGCTTTTAATTTAAATTCAGGAAAAGATAAAGCGATTCGTGTTGGGGCTAGAGGCAAGCTTAGCGAAGATAGTATCAAGCTACTATTGCGCGAACAAAATTTAAGCAAAATGTCCAGTTACATCAGTGGTGGTACAGACTGGGCGGGACACATCACCATTCAAAAACCGCGCGTCAATCTTAGTCTGCGCTCAGATCTTAATGGCATTAATTTACGTTTTCCTGCGCCCTTAGATAAAGCGCCAAATCAGCCTATTAGCCTGCGTATTGATAAAAAACAGGATGCTACTAGCGATAATATTTACATTAATTACGGCAATAAAATTAGCGCGAAAATGACGCAGGTAATCGAAAACAATAAAGCTAAGCTGCAATTTGCTGACATTCGTTTTAATAGTGACACTGTTTTTACTAACAATGATGCTGAAACCATGCGTGATAGCCGCTCAACCGGCATTGCACTGAGTGGAAAGCTGGATTATTTAGATGCTGACGCATGGCGTTATGTGATGACCACACTGAGTGACGGTAGCAAACAAGGTGCGCCACTCAGTATTAAAAAAACCGCGCTTAGTATCAATACATTGGATATTTTCAATCGACGTATCAATCAGTTGAAGATCAATAATATTGCGAATAAAGATGGCTTACAGGCCAACATTCAAAGTCGAGAAATTACCGGTGATGTGCAGTGGCAAAGCCAAAATAATGGCAAGCTGATTGCCCGCCTAACTAACTTGACCATCCCTGAAGGCGCGCCTGACCGGATTTCTGCAATCAAAGATGCTGCTATCGAGAACACCACAAACAACCACCTGACTAAGCAAGCGCAAGATTACCCGGCGCTGGATATTTATACCGAAAACTTTGAATTTGATAAAAAGAACTTCGGCAGTTTAGAGCTCATCGCTTTTCCGCAGGATGAAAACTGGAACATACAAAAATTTAAAATCAGTAGCCCGGATGGCGTTATTAGCGGTGACGGTCAGTGGAACAATTGGATTAGAAGCCCTAATACTGCGCTCAATGTAGATTGGGACATCATAGATCTAGGCGGAACGCTCAAACGTTTTGGCTACCCGGACACGATTAAAGATGGTGCTGGCGAATTAAAAGGTAAATTAAGTTGGCCGGGCAGTCCGTCACAATTTAATACTGCACGCTTAAATGGCGAACTAGCGTTTGATGTGCGCAAAGGTCAGATTTTACAAGTGCAACCTGGCGTTGGCCGCTTGCTTGGCTTGGTCAGCTTGCAAAGCCTGCCGCGCCGTTTAACACTAGACTTTAGAGACTTGTTTAGCAACGGTTTCACTTTTGACAAAATCAATGCAACGGTTAAAATCAATCAGGGTGTGATGCGTAGCGATAACTTCATGATGTCAGGCCCGGCTGCCGATGTGCAGATTAAAGGTGAAACTAATCTAGAAAAAGAAACTCAGCACTTATATGTAAAAGTTTTGCCACGTATTAGTGACAGCATCTCATTGGCTGCATTGGCGGGTGGCCCACTGGCAGGTGCAGTAGCATTTTTAGCACAAAAAGTGCTTAAAGATCCTTTAAACAAAATTGCTTCTACCGAATATGAAATTATCGGTACTTGGGATAACCCACAAGAGGTAAAATCGAACGAAACAAACGGCAACAAACCCAAGAACGGCAATAGTTTCGGGCGCTAAGCAGCGCTTAAAAATTTGCAGTAACATTGAAGCAATACCTAATTCAAAATCAATTTGGAATATGACATGGCAATTACCTCACGCTTAAAAACAACAAAAGCTAAGATCAGCAAAGATAATGCAAATAAAGACATTATTAAAATGGCAGCCATTCAAATGGCTTCAGGTCCTAATGTCAGCGCGAACTTAAGTGAGGCAGAACGCCTAATTGAAATTGCAGTGAATCAGGGTGCAAAGTTGATTGTGTTGCCTGAGTACTTTGCGATTATGGGTCTTAAAGACACTGATAAAGTCATCGTGAGTGAAATTGAGGGCCATGGACAAATTCAAGATTTCTTAAGCAGCATTGCCAAAAAACATAAAATTTGGCTTATTGGCGGCTCAATTCCATTACGTTGTAGTTCACCCAAAAAAGTACGCAATAGCTGCTTGGTGTTTGATGACAAAGGTAAACAAGTTGCGCGCTACGACAAAATCCACCTGTTCGGTCTAGACTTAGGCAATGAACACTACCACGAAGAAACCACTATAGAACCGGGCAATACGATTAAAGTGGTAGATACTCCGTTTGGGAAAATCGGTTTATCGATTTGTTACGATTTGCGCTTCCCGGAACTGTATCGTGCCATGGGCGAGGTCAACATTATTGTGGTGCCGTCTGCCTTTACCGACACCACAGGCAAAGCGCATTGGGAATCACTGATTCGTGCGCGTGCCATTGAAAACCTGAGTTATGTGATTGCCCCAGCGCAAGGCGGTTATCATATCTCTGGTCGTGAAACACACGGCAACAGCATGATTGTTGATCCATGGGGCGTAATTTTGGATAGATTGCCACGCGGTTCTGGTGTGGTCATGGCAACCATGAATCCTAAATACCAAACCAGCCTGAGAAATAGCTTGCCTGCACTGCAACATCGCACCATACCAGTGGTCAACCCTAAGTAATTATTATATTGAATTGAAATAAGCTCATGAAAACAGACGCAATCCCTAGCAGCTCCAGTTTACTGAAAGGCTCGCATTTTGATGAGGCGACGCAAGCCTTACTTGCGCCTGCAAGTTTGGATATCGCCAAGCTACAAAGCGTGCTGGGCGATATGATGTCGCACAAAATCGATTACGCAGACCTGTATTTCCAATACAGCCGCAGTGAGAGCTGGGGACTGGAAGAAGGTCAGGTAAAATCAGGCAACTTCTCCATTGACCAAGGTGTAGGCGTACGCGCGGTGAGTGGCGAAAAAACCGCCTTCGCCTATTCTGATGACATCAGTCTTGAAGCCTTGCAGCAAGCGGCTAAAGCCACTAAGTCTATCGCCAGCTTAGGCAACGAGCCAGCACCCGCTAATATTGTGATGCCGCAGGCACCGCAGCTATATTTACCCCAAGACCCGATTGCATCACTATCAGCTGAAGCTAAAGTGAAGCTACTAGAACACCTAGAATCCATCGCCAGAAAACTTGACCCGCGCATCACACAGGTTACCGCGTCTATTGCCGGCGAATATGAAGTCGTGATGGTGGCACGTCATGATGGCGTGATGGCAGCCGATGTACGTCCATTAGTACGTGTAGGCATTAATGTCATTGCTGAAAGCAACGGCAGGCGTGAGCAAGGCTCTGCTGGTGGTGGTGGGCGTTTTGATTACAGCTATTTCACCGATGAAGTATTACATGACTACGCCAGCAAAGCTGTTCACCAAGCCATTGTGAATCTGGGTGCTCGCCCTGCGCCAGCAGGCAGCATGACCGTTGTGTTAGGTGCCGGCTGGCCAGGCATTTTATTACATGAAGCAATCGGCCATGGCTTGGAAGGCGACTTTAACCGCAAGGGCAGCTCAGCTTTTAGCAACATGATAGGTCAGCAAGTTGCCGCCAAAGGCATCACCATTGTCGATGACGGCACCATCCAAGATCGCAGAGGCTCACTCAGCGTAGACGATGAAGGCAACCCAACTAGCAAAACAGTGCTGATTGAAGACGGCATTCTTCGCGGTTATATTCAAGATACTTTAAATGCGCGCCTGATGAACATGCCGATTACTGGCAACGCACGTCGTGAAAGCTATGCGCATATTCCCATGCCGCGCATGACTAACACTTATATGCTCAATGGCACTATTCCGCCGGAAGAAATTATTAAATCTGTCAAAAAAGGTCTGTATGCTGCTAATTTTGGTGGTGGGCAAGTCGATATCACCAGCGGTAAATTTGTGTTCAGCGCTGCCGAAGCCTATATGATTGAAGACGGTAAAATTACTTACCCGGTTAAGGGTGCTACACTGATAGGTAACGGCCCGGAAGTGCTTAAGCGCGTGTCTATGATAGGCAATGATATGTCGTTAGATAGTGGTGTGGGCACCTGCGGCAAAGAAGGACAAAGTGTGCCAGTAGGCGTAGGCCAACCTACTCTTAAAATTGATGGGCTGACTGTGGGCGGCACTGGTTCATAGGATTCGATATTAAAGCTTTAGCAGTAATTTAATGGTGTAAAAACTGAAACTTCGAAAGGAACTAAAATGGCTGAAGAAAAGAAAGCAGTTAAACCCAAGAAAGCAACTACCACTAAAGCTGAGGCAAAACCTAAAGCCGCTACAAAACCAAAAACCAGTGTAAAAAAAGATGCTCCCGTGAAAAAGGCCGCAGCCAAACCAGCAGCAAAAAAAATCAAAGCGGCACCTGAAAATTCGCAGTTGCGTTACAAAATGATAGAAGTTGCGGCATATTACTTAGCTGAAAAAGATGGCTTTGCTGGCAGCCCAGTGGAATACTGGATTGCTGCTGAGCTACAGTTCAGCAAGTAACAAATTCTATTAGTTCTAACCTATGGCGCACCCAAATGCGGTGCGCCATTTACTGTCTATTGTTTACCAATATTTTCAACTTAATATCCACGGCCTTATTACCGTTACTGCCTCTCGCACCAAAACTCTAAATGCAAATCGGTTAGTAAGTCCGTTGCCAACCATTTTCACAATCAGTCATTTTGCAATCTAAAATTTCCGTAAAATATGGAATATATTCCCATTTAGTTGTATGCTGTCATCAAATGCGATTGGCAAATAAGTTGTGTGTAAAAACCAGAGACATAAAGATGCTAAGGAGAAAGACATGGCAACAGATTTAGAAGCTTTTCAACAGCGAGCAGCAGCCGTTGGTGATAATAAAATATCAATCAGATTAACAAATAACGGTACCGTAGCTTTGGTTGGGCTTGGAAGTCCTGACCTTATACCAATGACTGTGCATTTTGAAAACGGAACTGCCATAGCATTAGAACTCCCCAATCAAGCGCGTTCAGGCTCTGTATTTATTGAACCAAATAACAAAGTGATGAAATCTGTACTCGATAACGCGAACAGAGAACCCAAAGACCTTGTAGCAAAAGTCACTAATGAAACTGCTGGCAGAAACTACAGTGCGAGTAGTTTTGAAAGAGGTACCAGCTTGTGGGATAGCAGCAAAACAGGAAGTGCCGCAAGCAACCTGATGAAAGCAATGTCTGATATTACAGAATCAGTAATTGAAAAAGGTGGCAAATGGGCAACTAGCTTAGAGGGACTTGTGAAAAACACTAGAGTAATGAGCGTAGCAAGCCCACTTGTTAACTCGATGAGTATCGTAGCTGATTACAAAGAAGCAGCAGAGAAAATTCAACCTTTAGTTGAAGCCAAATTAGTGGAACCTATAGCCGCACGGGACTTTGCAGTGGCAGTATCTATGGACAAAGCGGCAAAAGCAATGACGATGGGGCAAAGTGGCGACGCATACCTAGGAAAATGGGTTGCCGAACATCCAGAAATATCATCTAGTGCT
The DNA here is from genome assembly GCA_002281815.1 of Methylotenera sp. 24-45-7. Taxonomy (GTDB): domain Bacteria; phylum Pseudomonadota; class Gammaproteobacteria; order Burkholderiales; family Methylophilaceae; genus Methylotenera. Next base: position 18,431 of record NCHI01000018.1, on the reverse strand, counting down.
TTAGACAAGCTAGGACTTAATGGCGTTAGAGATCTACAAAATTTATTAAATCCTAAAATGGAGTTTGCGCAAGAGATCTAAGCTATCTATTTCTTAATATCTCATCGCTTAATCGTTCGAACCTATGCTCTAAGCATTACGATTAAGCTAATACGATTTGATAAATTTATAACGCTATAAACACTGTGACTAAATCACTGTTTCTTTAGGTTTTAACGCTTACAACCGTTATAATTCTGCCCTTTAGCAGATCGTAGCAAACTCTCAATTATGTCGCAGAACACACTGCCCATACCCAAGCCGGGTCAGATTAACCGCTTTACCATTAGCAGCAATGGTGAGGATAGCCTTGCACTCGCAAACTTGGCGCTAGCACTCAAACAGCAAAAACAAAACCGTCCGCTAACAGTCATCAGCGCCAATGCTTTTGATGCGCAACGACTGCTGGAAGAAATCCCCTACTTCGCACCCGAGTTAAAAGTACATTTATTGCCGGACTGGGAAACGCTACCCTACGACCAGTTTTCGCCTCACCCGGATCTGATTTCAGACCGTTTAACTACGCTTTATCTCATCACGCAAAATAGCTGCGATGTGATTATTGTGCCACTGGCTACTGCACTGATACGCCTTAGCCCCAAAGCTTATTTGAGCGCTAACACATTCATGCTTAAAAAAGGCCAGAAGTTAGACCTTGAAGCCTTGCGTAAACAATGTGCAGAAGCGGGTTATCATCATGTCACGCAAGTGATTAGTCACGGTGAATTTAGCGTGCGTGGTGGCTTAGTCGATTTGTTTCCCATGGGTTCTGCCCTGCCTTACCGCATCGATTTATTTGATGACGAAATTGAAACCATACGCACCTTTGATGTAGACACACAGCGCAGCCTTTATCCAGTGCCTGAAATCAGGCTACTACCAGCGCGTGAGTTTCCACTCGATGAAGCTGGCATTGCCACATTCCGAAGCCAGTTCCGCGAAACGTTTGAGGGTGACCCGCAACGTGCCAAAATCTATAAAGATGTGAGTAAAGGCGTAGCATCCGGTGGCATTGAATGGTATTTACCGTTATTTTTTGAGCAAACCGCCAGTCTGCTTGATTACTTAGCAGCCGATAGCCTGCTGTGTATGCATGGTGATTTAGACCACAGCGCGCAGCAATTCTGGCGCGAGGCGCAATCGCGCTATCGCACACTGGCGCACGATGCCGAACGTCCGCTACTTACCCCGGAAACCTTGCTGATTAAGACCGAGGATTTTTTTGCAGCAACACATGCTTTTGCAAGAATTACGTTACAGATTGAAAAAACCGGCAACGCTTTACCCGCACTGGATATTGAGCGCAGAGCCGAACAACCTCTACATAAACTGCAAAGTTTTGTGAGTGCGTTTAAAGGCCGTGTTTTTATTGTTGCAGAAAGTTTAGGTCGGCGCGAAACCATGGCACAGCTGTTTGCAGAGCATGGTTTGCAAATTGCAATTTGCGAAACTTGGGCTGACTTTCAAACTAGCCAAGAAAAAATCATGCTCGGGGTAAGCGCACTGCACAGTGGCTTTTTACTGCCCCCCAACCCTCAGCTCTCAAGCCCTGATTTTGCAATCGTCACCGAAGCCGAGCTATATGCCGCCACCGTGCGCCAGCAGCGCCGCCGTGAAAAAGAAAAAGCGCGCAGCACCGAAGGCATGCTCAAGGACTTATCTGAGCTGCGGCTAAGTGACCCAGTCGTGCATGAACAGCACGGCGTTGGACGCTATAAAGGTTTGGTCAGTCTGGACTTTGGCGAAGGTGAAACTGAATTTTTGCTGTTGGAATACTACGGCGACGACAAACTTTATGTACCCGTTTCGCAGCTATTCCTGATTTCACGTTATTCAGGCGGACCGCCAGAATCAGCACCACTGCACCGCTTAGGCAGTGGCAATTGGGAAAAAGCCAAGAAAAAAGCACTGAAGCAAATTCGCGATACCGCCGCTGAATTGCTCAATCTGTATGCACAACGCGCTTCGCGTCGCGGTCATGCCTTTACGCTCAGCCTGCACGACTACGAAGCGTTCTGCGAAGGCTTTCCGTTTGAAGAAACACCGGATCAGCTCGAAGCCATTGAAAATGTGATTAAAGATATGCAATCTGGCCGCCCGATGGACAGGCTGGTTTGCGGCGATGTCGGCTTCGGCAAAACTGAAGTTGCGCTGCGCGCTGCCTTTGTAGCAGTGATGGGCGGCAGACAAGTGGCTGTGCTGGTGCCCACCACGTTATTGGCAGAGCAGCATTTTAATAATTTCAGCGACCGCTTTGCGGAATGGCCGATTAAGATTGCCGAGATTTCACGCTTCCGCACCGCCAAAGAGCAAGCAGCCGCTTTAAAAGGGTTAGAAAACGGCGATATTGATATCATTATCGGCACCCACCGTTTGATACAAAAAGATGTGAAATTCAAAAACTTAGGCTTAGTGATTTTGGATGAAGAACACCGCTTCGGCGTACGCCAGAAAGAACAACTCAAGGCCTTGCGCGCCGAGGTCGATGTGCTGACACTGACAGCCACGCCGATTCCGCGCACACTGAGCATGGCAATGGAAGGGTTGCGCGAGTTCAGCGTAATCACCACCCCGCCGCAAAAACGCCTGAGCATTAAAACTTTCCATACCGAATATTCCGAGGGCATTATCCGCGAGGCGGCGATGCGTGAATTCAAGCGCGGTGGTCAGGTGTATTTTCTGCATAACGAAGTCGACACCATTCACTCCATGCGCGAAAAACTGGAACGTATTTTACCCGATGCGCGCATTGCGGTTGCGCATGGGCAGCTACGTGAGCGCGAGTTAGAAAGCGTGATGCGCGACTTTTACCATCAGCGTTTTAATCTGCTGTTGTGTACCACCATTATTGAAACTGGCATTGATGTGCCTACTGCCAACACTATCATCATGAATAAAGCCGACATGTTCGGGCTGGCGCAGATGCACCAGCTGCGCGGTCGTGTGGGTCGCTCGCACCATCAGGCTTATGCTTACCTGCTGACTGATCCGGATCGTAAAATCACACCGCAGGCGCAGAAACGCTTGGATGCAATTCAGCTCATGGAAGACTTGGGCGCAGGTTTCCACTTGGCCATGCATGATCTGGAAATTCGCGGCGCAGGCGAACTACTGGGTGACAGCCAAAGTGGTGAAATGCAGGAAATCGGTTTTCATTTATATTCCGACATGCTCAACCACGCGGTCAAGCAGCTTAAAGCCGGCAAAGAGCCAGACCTGAATGCACCGCTAGGCGTGACCACCGAGATTAATCTGCACACGCCTGCCCTGCTTACCAATGCTTACTGCCCAAACGTACATGAGCGTCTGGTGATTTACAAACGCTTGGCCAACTGTAACGACGATGATGAACTGGATGGTTTACAGGAAGAGCTGATTGACCGTTTTGGCCTGCTACCTGAACAGGGTGAGGCGCTGATTGCCTGCCACAGGCTACGCATCGCTGCCAAAGCGATAGGCATTATCAAGATTGATGCTAGCTCGGACGCGGTTCAGCTGCAATTTAACCCTAAAGCGGATATTGACCCATTAAAACTCATTAACCTGTTGCAGCGCGATAAACGCTGCCGCATGAATGGCCCGGACAAACTCAGAGTCAGCGTTGGCTTTGAATCCATTATTCTGCGTACAGACTTTGTGAAATCGCTGTTGAAAGAGTTTGTGTAAATACACCCGCAAAAAAAACCAAGGCCAACCCTGCGGCTGGCCTTGGTTTTAAACTAATTAACTTCCAAAATCAGATTTTAATAACTTCTAGTAAGAATCCACTTTACTATCGTTTTAATATCTTCATCTTTTACTTTAGGGCTGTTTGCCGGCATAGGCATTTTCCCCCATACACCGCTACCGCCTACTTTCACTTTTTCTACCAGACGTGCTTCTGCAGTTTTATCGTCCTTATACTTCTGCGCGATATCCTTGTAAGCCGGCCCAAGAATAGCGGCGTTAATGCCATGGCACATTAAACACCCGCTTTTTTGTGCCAGAGCTTCTGCGGAGTCAGCTGCATATGCTGTGCCAAACACAGACAGCAAAGCACCGAGCAAGCATGCTTTTTTAACCAGTTTATTCATAAACACTTTCCTTTTGATGTGTTAGTTAAAATTACAGGCTGAATACATTCATGGCACCACCACCCGGTGCGGCATTGTATTTCACCAACTCTTTATAACCGCCAGCCGCACCAAGACCATCCGTCTCGTTGGTCAAGCCCAAGTTCATTGCAACACCAGCCCAGCCGCCGATACCTGACAGCACGCCTACATATTGCTTACCTTTATGACCATAAGTGATTGCGTTGCCAACCACACCTGAACCAACCTGGAATTTCCAGAGTTCTTTACCTGTGTTGGCATCAACCGCTTTCATCCAGCGATCTAAAGTACCGTAAAACACCAGATTAGATGAGGTTGCCAGCACGCCGCCCCATGCAGAGAATTTCTCTTTGTTATACCAAGCTTGTTTGCCTTTCAAGCCATCCCAAGCCATAAAGCCACCCATCACACCATCAGGGCCTGCAAACATGGTGAGCGTTGCGCCTACCCATGGCTGACCCGCAACATACTTAGACTCAACCGGTTCGTAAGTCATACACACATGGTTCATCGGCACATAGAACAGGCCTGTTTTAGGCGAGAACGCGGCAGGCTGTTCATCTTTCACACCCAGCGCCGAAGGACAAATGCCTTTTGCGTTGTAATCCTGATGGGTTGAATAAGCCGCATCTTTAACTGGCGTACCGGTTTTAATATCAATACTTTTTGCCCAGTTAACAAATGGCTGCATTTTTTCTGCTACTAATAAAGAGCCATTGGTACGATCAAACGTATAGGCAAATCCGTTACGGTCAAAGTGAGTCGCCAGTTTTTTACCTTTGGCATCCCACAGAATGGTCTCATTCATGCCGTCATAATCCCACTCGTCATGCGGTGTCATTTGATAACCCCATTTCGCCATGCCGGTATCTACGTCACGTGCAAAAATTGTCATAGACCACTTGTTATCGCCTGGGCGTACATCAGGGTTCCATACACCAGGGTTGCCTGTACCGTAATACATCAGGTTCAATTTAGAATCATAAGAATACCAACCCCAGGTTGCACCACCGCCATTTTGGTAACCATCTTTTCTGGCTTGCGGTTTCAGCCAGGTTTTAATACCAAGATCGGTTTCAGGGAATTTTAATTTGTCTTTAGGCAGCGCATTAAATGAACCGCCAACCTTGTTGCCACCGTTCACATCTTCGTACAGAGAAAGCGCGCTGTAATGTGGGTTATCTTTATTAAAGTCTGCGCCAATCAAAACATCTTTGTCTGAACCCGTGCTGTATGCACGCCAAATCAAAGCACCATCTTTGATATTGTAGGCAGTGATATGACAGCGTACGCCATACTCGCCACCTGAACAGCCGGTGATGACTTTGTCTTTAATCACATGTGGCGCATTGGTATTAGATTCACCCACACGGGTGTCAGTGACTTGCACATCCCAGATTTTCTTACCGGTTTTAGCATCCAGCGCGATCAATTTACCATCGTTCTGCTGCAAAAATATCTTGCCATCGCCATAGCCCAAACCGCGGTTTACATTATCACAGCACAGCAAAGCCTGGATTGATGGATCCTGTTTAGGAAAATAAGACCATAATATTTTCTGATTATCATTCAGGTCCAGTGCATAGATATTATTTGGAAAAGCGGTATGCACATACATAATGTCATTAATCACCAGCGGAGCACCTTCATGGCCACGATTCACACCAGTGGCAAATGTCCATGCCAGCTTCAGGTTTTTTACGTTACCTTTGTTAATCTGACTGAGCTTGCTGTAGCCGGTATTGCTGTAATCTTTGCGCGGATGCGCCCATTGATTATCATCCTGCATCAGCTTTGATAATTCATCTGCGGCAAAAGCCGTTGTACTCAATGCGCTGAGTAAGCCAGCGCTCAATGCCAAAGCTACGCTAAATTTGCGTTTAAATTTATGATTCATTTTGCATCCCCAAAATATAAAATCTGTTAAATTAATGTTTACTAATGTCATCCGTTAAAACAAACTTGGTAACGGTGCATTTATTGCAATTGACATGCCAGCCCTATATTTTCTTGTTAAACAAATCAAAATCAGCTGATAAAATGCTTTAAAATCAATCAATTATTTTTTATAAAAACAGCTGCAAAGCACTGCGCGGGTTTAGGTGTCATCTCAAGTGACGCCGAAAATTGTGTCAGAACGGAACAGCTGTAACGTGACAGTTGTTCACACCAATTTAAAAGTTCAGGCCTAGCTTATGCATTCTTCTTCAATAGACAGCACACCATCAATACTGCAAGCCAGAAATGAGTTTCTGACGAACGGGCATGTGCAAGAAGGCGCCATCGCAGAAGCGATTGAACGTTCCTGGCGGCGTTGCCTTTCCAGCGGGGTCAATACGCACTCCCCGGCAAACATTGCAGTGATCACTGCGCAGGAGCTGGCACGTAAGCGTGAACAGCACCGTCAGCTGCTGACACTTGCACAGCCCGAAATGGAAACCCTGTGCGAACAGATTGCGCACACGCGCAATGTAGTGATACTGACTGATAATGAAGGATTGATACTTCATAGCCTAGGTAAGGAACACCTACTCAGGGAAGAGCAGCGCATGGCCTTATCCGCGGGAACTTCCTGGAACGAGAACCAGCGCGGCACTAACGCCATTGGCACGGCAATCGTCGAGCAAACGGCACTCTCGGTGCAGGGTGCAGAGCATTTCATGTCATACCATCACGCGCTCAATTGCTCGGCTGTACCAATTTTTGGCGCGCAGAATCAACTAGTGGCAACACTGGATGTATCCAATGACTACAACGTATCGCAGCAGCACACACTGGCATTGGTGAAAATGTCGGCGCAGATGATTGAAAACCGGCTTTTCCTGGCCAGCTACCAAAGTGATGTTATTTTGCATTTTCATGCACGCCCTGAATTCATCGGCACCTTATGGGAAGGCGTCGCCATGTTCACTGATCATGGCAAATTGGTGGCCACCAACCGCAGCGGACAATTCCAGCTTGGGTTAAATACTCAGGCCGCAACATTCAATAGCGTGCTTGACGAAGCCCAGCTTAATTTCAGCCAGCTATTTGACATATCAATCGAGAATCTGTTGAGACAAGTAGGCAGTGCAGATAAATTAGTGCTGCCCTTAAGGTTAAATAACGGTGCAAGAATTTATGTGCAGGTAGAGTTGTTGCATAAAAAAATACAGGCGGCTAAAACAGTACCGCCTGCCAAAAGAGCCAGTGCGGCAAATCTGGATTTGCTGAACAGCGGAGACGCAACAATCGGGCGCGCAATTACTCAGATCAAACAAGTGCTGTCGCGCGACATTCCCATCCTCATTCAGGGCGAAACCGGCGTAGGCAAAGAGTTGTTCGCGCGTGCGATTCATGAGGCCAGTGCGCAAGCTCAAGCCCCATGGGTAGCGGTCAATTGTGCTGCCCTGCCTGAAGGCTTGATTGAAGCTGAACTCTTTGGCTACGAAGAAGGCGCTTTTACCGGTGCAAAACGCAAAGGCAGCCCGGGCAAGATCGAGCAAGCTGATGGCGGCACGCTATTTCTGGATGAGATTGGCGATATGCCGCTTTCACTGCAAGCCAGATTACTGCGCGTGTTGCAGGAACGCACCGTAACGCCTTTAGGTAGTACAAAATCGATTCCGGTTAACTTCTCACTCATCAGCGCGACCAACCTCAAACTGAAAGATAAAGTGGAAAGCGGCGAATTCCGCAGTGATCTTTATTATCGACTGAACGGCCTGAGCGTAGCCTTGCCGCCGCTGCGGCAGCGTGGAGATTTGGCTGCACTTATCAAAATCATTCTGCAGATTGAGCATGCCGACCATGTGAAAATCACGCCCGCGGTGATGACAATTTTTGAACAACACCCGTGGCCGGGCAATATACGCCAGCTGCACAACGTCTTAAGAACAGCTCTGGCACTTGCCGATGGCGAGCCAATTAGCGAACTGCATCTAACGCAAGATTTTATTGATGAAATGCGCACTGCCAAGCAAGCACAGATACAACCCGCAACGCCAAATTCAAATATCCAGAATCTGGATGAGATCACGTCAAAGGCAATCATGAAAGCCATGCAGGATCATGCAGGAAATGTTTCTGCAGCTGCACGGCAGTTGAGTATTAGCCGCAATACCCTGTATCGAAAATTAAAAGCGCTTGGGTACTGAAACTAAGCACGCCAGGTTAAGCCCGTGATACCAATTAATTGTCTGGCTTAGTACCAGCGACGCGGATAATAACGGTCGTAATAAGGGCTACCGTATAGGTATGGCGAGTTATATTGCTGAATGCGCATAATGCTTTGTTCATACTCGCGCTGTATGCATTCACGCCATTTGTCAGTATCTTTGGCAAATCCCAGCTTTTCACAAGCTGGGCCATACACTTGCATTTTATATGCCATTTGCTGAGTGGCTCTGGCTTGTTCAGCCGCAGGGTTTGAAGCGCAAGCAGACAGCACTACTAGCGATGCTAAAACAGTAATAATGCGTAATTTCATAAAATCATCTTCTTAAAGTTTAAGTATCAAACAATAGGATTTTGGTAGTTAAGCTAAGTTCAATCTTAAAACCAAGTTCAATCTTAAAGTTGGGTTCAAGTTATTGTTTTAACACTACAAGTGTGCCCACATGCATAAACAATATTGCGCACTTCACCGGCAAACCCTGCGTAGAAAACAATGCTGCATAAGCTTGCAGTTGCTCGCGATAGGATTCAGCAGCAGCACTTAAATCACCTTCTACAACAGCAGTTTTGTAGTCAATCACCCAACGCACTCCGTCTTCCACAAACGTGCGGTCAACAATATGTTTTTTAACTGTGTCGCCCATTTGGCTGGTAAAAGCTAATTCTGCGGCAGCACTATCTCTTGACTTCAGCACCCACTGGCCATCTATGCTACTGAGCGTTGTATTTAACAATTGAACAACTTGCAAGCTCGCCGTAATCGCTACAGACTCAGCATGGCCTTGCTGCCCTAACCAATGCTGCATGGCAGATTTTAGTGTTGCAATGCGCGTCACTGGCCAAGCTTGCAAACCTTGCTGCGCAATAATTTCCATGTAGCGATGCGCCAAAGTACCAATGTCGGCCTCTATAGTTAAATTTTCAGCCATCGGGTTTGCATTTTGCTGATAAATCACTGGGCTAGCCGCCTCGGTTTGCAACACCGAGGGCAGTTGCGGATGCGTTAAACGTACCAGTCTAGGTGTAAAGCTTGCCAAATCGGGCTGCTCTGCCAACACCGCTTCGTTTTGTGCAGCCACTTCAAAGTTACCTGCCAGCACTGGCCACAATAAATCCAGATAGGTATTTTTAGTGGGCGTTAATTCTTGTTTTGCATTTAAATTGGCGATACCCACTAAGTGCAATTTGCGCTCAACACGCGTGGCCGCCACATACAACACGCGCGCCGACTCATTGCTATCACGTTCTTTTTCACGCGCCTCTAAATAGTCATAAGCGCTCACCTGTGTTTTATCGCGTGCGCTTTTAGGCACAAATGGCGCGGCAAGCAAAGCGTGCTCCTGATCATTAAACACTTCTTCCCACAGCACCAGTGGTTTGTCGCCGTTATTACCACCAGTAGCCGTACCCAAACCCGGCAGTATCACCGTATCAAATTCCAGCCCTTTGGATTTATGGATAGTCATCATTTGTAGGTTTTCACCATGACTATCGGGCGCAGCAAAAAGCTTAGTAATTTCAAACGCCATGCGTTCTGGTGAAAACTGGTTGCTGCGGTCTAGACTATCCATGCAACTAAAAAACGCCTGCACATCCACCACATCATTCGGCTCCCATAAGCATGCAGCTCCGTTTAACATTAGCCAAATACCGCGCACCCAGCGACTGGTATTCATGCGCCCTTGGTTTGCAAACGCCTCGGTTAAAATCTCGCGTACATGCACTAGTCTGGCTTGCCCATCGGCTGACAAGCCATTCACTACAACATCATTTTGCATCAATGACCAGATCGTACTGGCATGATCTGCACCCGCTAATGCGTGTAAATCATGTAAATTCAAACCGCACCAAGGCGCACGCAAAATTGCCAGCCAATGCACACGATCCGCGCGATGATGCAGCGCATGCGTCAGAGACAGTAAATCCTGCACCACTTGCCTACCCTGTAAGGCCTCAATTTCCACGGCTTGAAACGCAATATGTTTAAATTCACGGCGTAACTTGCTCACCAACTGTGCCAGATGTTTTTTGGAGCGCACCAGCACGGCAATTTTTACGTTTGGGTTGGCTTGCTGCTCGGCTTGAATAATACGCACCATCGCTTCAGCCTCGTGCTGCTGTGCTGTTTCGGCTGATTCATCGGCTTGTTTGATCACTGGGTGCACCGTTACGCCTGCATCGGACACAGCTGGTTTAGTAGCGATAAATGGTCGATAATGAATCGCACCCTGCGCAATTTCATCATGCGCAGGAAAGATAGGTGCAAACGTTTGATTAATCCATTCCACAATCGCTGGCGATGAGCGGTTGTTACGATACAGTTGTAAACGCTCCAATTGAATATCGCCAATACCGTATTGGGCCGCCTCAATAAACAAGCCAACATTGGCTTTGCGAAAGCGGTAAATCGACTGCATGGGGTCGCCTACGGCAAACAAAGTTCTTGCATCGTCAGGTTGCCAGCCTGCAGTTAGTTTTTTTAGTAACTCAATCTGGCTCGGGCTAGTGTCCTGAAACTCATCCACCAGCAAATGCTGAATTTTGTAATCCAACTTGAGTGCCAGCTCTGTGGGCTCACCAAACTCATCCCCCAGCGCACGTGTGGCACGCTGCGCGATTTCTACAAAATCCACTTCACCCGCCTGCTGAAATACCAACCACAGCTGCGCGACGGCCAAATTAAGTAATTTAGATAAGGCGGTGATGATTTGCCAACTTGCATCATCATGATTGGCGTCAGGTAAAGCACGCACACGATGCAATGTGCTGATATCCGAAAATGCAGCAATAATTTCTGCTAAAGCGGCTTTCTGTGCCTTGCCTTCTTCAGTTGGAGGAAAGCCAAATTTCACGTTCAATCCGGCTTCTTTGCGAGGCTCACCGCCAGCGGTTAACAGTAAATCAGCGACTGCACGCCATATTGATAACGCGGTTTGTTTAGCAGGTATCAGCGTCTCCCAATCGCGCAACAAAGCAACCGCATGCTCACAAGGCAAGTTTGATGCTGCGTAGCGCGCAATCGGCATTAACAAAAATTGCACAGCGGGCTGCAGCTGATGGGCAATAGTGTGTAACTCCTGCTCTACCATATCGCGCAAAACCTGCTGCAAATCTTCAGCATTCACTTCATATTGCGCATGATGTAGCCATTGGTCACGTTTTTCCAGCATGCGTATCAACAGTTTTTTAAGTTGGTTGGCATCGTTATCCACATAACGCAAAGCGGCTTTGACGATTTCTTTATGCTCGCTATTTTCCAGCAAGGCCAGCGTATGCTCGGCAGCCTGCGCATACAAAGCCGATGCATCTAAGGCCACACGCGGCTGCGAACCAAAGCGGCTCATCAGTGGCATTTGCCGAGCGAGATGTGCGCACAAGCTATCAATCGTAAAAATACGTAAACGTGACGGATTTTCGATGAGCTGCCAATTTTGCAATTGACCACGCGCCAGCGCCTGCAAACTTAAATCATAGGTAATCTGCTTGTGTGGCTGCGCTGGCTTGTCCTGATGCGCCGCTTTCATCAAGCTATCCAAAATGCGCAGGCGCATTTCTGCTGCGGCTTTATTAGTAAACGTAATAGCGATGATTTCTTCCGGTTCGTTTACCGTTTGCAGCAATTTCAGATAACGCTGCGTGAGTAACTCGGTTTTACCCGCACCCGCTGGGGCTTCGACGATAAAAGACCTAAGCGCAAGCGCGCGCTCACGGTTTTGCGCGTCGGCTTCAAGGTTAAAGGTGTGCTGTGTACTCATTTGCTCACCTCTTGAAACCGTTCAAACTGTAACTTACGCTCTGGCAATCGCAATAGTGGCGTGACTTCACAATACGCAAGCTCCGCTTCGTCACTAAAACGTACCGCAGCTTCACCGCTGCGCAACTCCTGCGCGATTGACTCAATAGCGGTTTTCCAATGGTTTAACAACTGCGACCAATCACTAAACTCTTTGGCTAACTGTGGTTTGCGTTTATCTTGCTCCGCCTCAAAATTAGCTTCGGAAATTCCGCTAAAATCGTAATCAGCAAGCTTCACCATGCCAAAATACACGCCAGCGACATGCTGCTCAGCATCGCTATAAAACGTGGCATAAATCGGCAGTTGTGGCTCGGTAATGCGATCCTCACCCCAGCTTTTGGTCTTAGGTAGTTGCCCGGTTTTATAGTCCACAAATTCCAGGCCACCATTTTCCAGTTGGTGTACACGGTCAATTTGCAAAGTGACTTCAATGCCGCAAATATGTACTTTTTTGGCAATTTCACAATCCACAATACGAAACGAAACTGCACGGTCTTTCTCATATTGCAGCCATTCACCAACCAGCTTTAGCAAACGCTCAGCTTCTAACTCAAGTACAGCCGCTGAGGCAATGCTGCTCTCTGCGGCAAAGGCTTGAATAGTGAGATTAACAGCTTTGGTCAAGGCTTCTTGCAACACATCTGCGCGCATATCACGCAAATCAGCAAAATGGCGCTTGCGCCAAAACTGCTCCAACACGCCATGCACGAGTGAGCCTCTATCCAAACCGGTATTGATAAAATGCCCAAGCCGGGCAAACTGCCTGCGCTTTTAATAAACCAGTGCCGCCGTGCACATGCTCGCCATCATTCACAACTGGCGCCATGTGATCATCCACATTCGCTAACTCAGCATGCCCAACAACGCTGAGTTTCTCTGCCAAAGTTTGCGCAAACGCCACATCTGCGTCATGCGTGGCAATGCTCTGCATCAAGGGTGAAGCACGCAGCTGGCTCTCGCCTTGCATCTTGCTGCTCGAAAAAACAATGGTATGAGCAGAATGCAACAGGCGCTGTTGTATGGTTGCGGCAAATGTTGCCTGCACACTATTATCGGCGCCCGGCAAACCCGCAACACGCTGAATAAACGCTGGCAATAATGGATTAGGTCTAGCTGGTGGCGGCCAAATATGGTCATTCATGTGCATGCACCAAATCGCGTCTACTGGCGCACTTAAACCCTCCATAATGCCTAATATCTGTATTAATGGCTCCAACTCGGTTTCAGCCTGAAATATTTGGTTGCTGCAAATTTGCTGCAAATAATTTACGGCGGCTTGCGCACTGAGTTTTTTATCCAGCACATCCAGCTTGGCCAATTGTTGCAAAGCTTTTTTCCAAGCGTTCAAGGCCTGATATTCCAAGCTATTGACTGTGCGTTCACCATTCCAAACCAAGGCTTCCAGCAATTGCGTAAATGTCTGCGCCCAAACCGTGGCAGGCTGTCTTTTGCTGATGCTGATCGCTGTGGCAGCGTTAAGATGATTGATTAAAGACGATAAGGCTAAACCTTGCTCTGATTGCTGTTGAATGAACTCCAGCAGACGCGCCAAACTAAATTGCATGGGCAGTTTTTCGCGCATTTTGGCATCCAGCACAGCACGCGCATCGGCTTCTTGTATGCTGGCAGACCAAAAAGGTGACAACAACAATGTGGATACATCGGCTTGCTGCAATTGATAACTGGTCATCATACGCAGCAAATTAAGGCCAGCTTGGATCATCGGCTGCTGTGTGAGTGGCGTGCCTAATGAAAAGTTATAATGTCGCTGCAACTGTGCAAAGCCCGGCCTCACCGTCAATGGATAAAACTCCTCATCCAAGAGGTCTGCCAATTTATTTCTCACTTCACTCAAAGTTGGCGTGACGATGGCAAGTTTAGCGTTTGGATTGTGGCTTAACTGTTGCGCCACCCATGCAACCGCTGCGCGTAATTCAGCATCTTCATCATCCAGTTGCACATGTTGAGTTTGTGCTGGGTGTTCAGCGGTAGTCACGTATTCACTGAGCGCTACACCAAGACGCATCAGAATATCGCGCAGGCGCTGCTCTTGCGGTGCGGTTTGGTCAAACCCTGCAAACTTTATACTGACTGGCAATTGGTTTGGTAGCTGCGCTAGCTGCGTCAACTGCCAATCCATGTAGCGCACACTTTCCAGCGCGTTCAGTTCACGACAGCGCTGTTGAAACGCACGTTGCCAACGCAAAAACTGCCGTGTTTCTTCAGCCTGATGCTCACTCGGCACATGCAGCTTCCAAGCAATCATATAGCGATTGGCTTCTATTGCCACACTCGCCAAACCCGACAAATCAAATAAATCGCCAAAAGCATTATTTTTTAAGGATTGGGCAATCACGTCTTCCCATAACAACTGCTCATTAAAAGCGCTTAAAGCATACGGTGGCGTGGTTTCTTCAATCGCAGCTGTTAGCAATGCCTCTTCAATCGTTTTTTCTAGCCATTGCGACAGGGTTTGCACATTAGGGCTTTGCCATTGACTGATTCCGAGCTGAATTTGTTGCTGTGCGATGTCGTTTTGAATACTGCGCGCCAGGCGAGCTGACGGACATAAAATAATGGAATTGGCTGTCATTGCACAATTCTATTGGATAATACAGATTAGGCAAATAAAATAGACAGCAAGTTAAATTAATACCTTCAAAGGAACAACATGCTTACGCAACTTAAAAAGTTTTTAAAATATGTCAGCCTATTGGTAATCATTCCGGTAGTTTTGTTTGGGCTATATATTTGGGCAGCGCTGACTTGGGTTTACTCATCCGGCGAGCGCGCGGGCTATGTACAAAAGCTCTCGCACAAAGGCTGGGTGTGCAAAACTTATGAAGGTGAATTGGTGCTGGTTTCCATGCCCGGCACGCAAGCAGAAAAGTTTTATTTTACGGTGCGTGATGATGCCATCGTGAAAAAAATTAATAACAGCGTGGGCAGCCGCGTGCGCTTGATTTATGAAGAACATAAAGGCCTGCCTAGCACTTGTTTTGGCGAAACCAGTTATTTTGTGACTGACGTTAAATTGATCGATAAAGAAGAGTAATGGCAGTTACAGACGAAAAGAATTACATCACACCAGAAGGCTTTGCAGCACTTAAGGAAGAGTTTCATCAACTTTACAAAATTGAGCGACCAGAAGTAGTGCGCACTGTGTCATGGGCGGCCAGCAATGGCGACCGCAGTGAAAACGGCGACTATATTTACGGTAAACGCCGCTTACGGCAGATTGATAGCCGCTGCCGACATTTAATGCGCCGCATGGACTTGGCAGAAATTGTAGATTCCAGCTTACAACAACACTTAGAAAAAGTGTTTTTTGGGGCATGGGTCACGTTGTTTAATTTGCAAGACGACAGTGAGCATACCTACAGAATCGTAGGTAAAGACGAATTAGCCCCTTCTAAAGGCTATGTGAGCTGGATTTCACCCCTAGGCAAAGCCATGCTGGGTAAAACCATAGGTGACACCATACGTGTCACCACCCCCAAAGGCGAAGAAGAGTTTGAAGTCATCGACATCAGCTATAAAGAACCTGACCTCGGATAACAGTTTAAGCTAAGTCATGAAACGCTATGATATTTTTTGCAAGATCGTCGATAACTTCGGCGATATCGGCGTGTGCTGGCGCTTGGCAAGGCAGTTGCATGCCGAACATAGCATTACAATCACCCTATGGCTTGATGACTTATCAGTAGCTAAGCAGCTTATTCCCACATTAAACACGCATCAAGCAAGCCAACGCATTGATGGCATTACGATATGTCACTGGCATGCAGATAGCCAATTTAACCAGGCGGCAGAAGTAGTCATAGAAGCGTTTGGCTGTGAATTGCCAGAACAATATCTTGCATTAATGCAGCCACAAAGCATTTGGATTAACTTGGAATATTTGTCCGCAGAAAATTGGGTGGCAGACTTTCATGGCGGAAACTCGAAACGCGGTGAGTTAACGCGCCATTTTTTCTTTCCCGGTTTTAACGCTAACACCGGTGGTTTAATTCGCGAGCATCACATAGCAAAAAGTCATCAGCAGCTTGCTAAAAGTGCAAATGATGGCGTTAAGGTTTCTTTATTCTGCTATCCAAATGCGCCTATATCTGACTTACTGCATGCCATGGCTACAGGCACGCAAGCTATTCAGTGCTATGTGCCCGCCACCAGCGTACTGCCAAAAGTTGCCACATTTTTTTCGCAAGAAAATGTGCAGGCAGGCGATGTGCTCACCCACCAAAACCTGACCGTGACGATTTTGCCGTTTTTATCACAGGCTGATTACGATGATTTACTGGCAAGCTGCGATATTAATTTTGTACGCGGCGAAGATAGTTGGATACGCGCTATTTGGGCAGCCAAACCATTTATCTGGCAGCCATATTGGCAAACTGAAGATTCACACATCATTAAACTAAATGCATTTTTAGATGTGTTTTATGCCGATTGCGATCACAGCGCCAAAAACACTAGCACAGCACTTCACTACGCTTGGTCAAGCGCTACTTTGCCTGAACAAATCTGGCAAGATTATCTGAGTAATATCAACACCATTACCGACTTTACCTTGGCACAATGCAGCCAGCTTGCAGCCTTGCCTGATTTGGCCAGTAACTTGGTGATTTTTATTGAAAAATTGCGCACTAATAAGATATAATCGCCGTTTTTCCGCACACCCCTTTAATTTGTAAGGCAACCTATGAAAACAGCACAAGAACTCCGCGTTGGTAACGTGATTATGGTAGGCAGCGATCCGCTCGTTGTTGTAAAAACCGAGTACAACAAGTCAGGTCGTAACTCAGCCGTAGTGAAAATGAAATTCAAAAACCTACTCACAGATACCCCAAGCGAAAACGTTTACAACGCTGGCGACAAATTTGAAGTGGTGATTTTGGATAAAAAAGAAGTGACTTACTCATACTTCGCCGACCCAGCTTATGTGTTCATGGATGCTGATTACAATCAATACGACGTTGACGGCGAATACATGACTGATGTGTTACCTTTCTTGGAAGATGGCTTAGCAGCTGACTTGCGTTTTTACAACGACAAAGCGATTTCAGTTGAAATTGCAAACTCAGTCGTGCGTGAAATCACTTACACCGAGCCAGCAGTTAAAGGCGACACCTCAGGTAAAGTATTGAAACCAGCTAAAATCGCAACTGGCTTTGAAGTAGCTGTGCCATTGTTTGTAAGCCAAGGCGACAAAATCGAAATCGACACACGTACCGGCGAATATAAAAACCGCGTCATGAAATAATTACTGAGTCATTTCAGTCATTTATTAAATCAGGGAGCAAATGCTCCCTTTTTTTCTGCCTAAAAAAGCAAAAATCGCGTTAACATACGTTTAATAAGTAAAGGAAATACGGAATAAGACGCCGAGCGAGATAAAGTGTGAGGCGCACGGGACGCAGAAACCGAGATAGTATGGATTATACAGCGAGGTTGCGAGTAACGTGCAACGAAGCAATTTGCTCGCACAGGCACTTATTCCGCGTTTCCTAAATAAAAATGATGCTAGGGGCAGAATATGAACGACAAACAACTAGTCGCGCTGCAAGCAGCAAAGTATGTAAAAAACGGTATGCTGGTGGGCTTAGGTACTGGCTCTACGGCTAATTATTTTATTGATGAATTAGCGCGCTTGCACAACGAAGCTGGCTTAGATATCACTACGGTCGCCAGCTCCACCATCAGTGCGCAGCGGGCGCAGTCACTCAATTTACCTATCGTAGCACTTGAACATATCAGCCACATTGATTTGTATGTAGATGGTGCTGACGAAATTACCCCAGATAAAACGCTACTCAAAGGTCGCGGCAGTGATCTAGTGAAAGAAAAGCTATTGGCTAAAGCCGCCAAACAGTTCATTACTGTGGCTGACTCGAGCAAACTGGTAAGCTATATTGGCCAAAATTTTGTGATTCCTATCGAGGTGATTCCTTTCGCCTGGCAGCTTGCCAAAAAGAATTTACAGGACATCGGCGGAATAGGTGATTTGCGCCCGAATGCTGCCAAAGATGGCTTTTGGATTACCTCGCACGGCAGTTATGTACTGGATATGAAGTTTGATAAAAGTATAGATGCTGCCACTTTAAATGCGCTGATCAATAACATGCCGGGCGTGGTTGAACATGGCATTTTTTTAGGACTCACTGATTTAGTACTCATTGCCGATAACGGCGTGGTCAGTGAGTATCAGAATTGAGTTTCTCAATTCAAAATAAACACGATATGCGTTTATTTTATATACAGCCGCTGTTAATACTCGCCATGATGCTGTTGGCAGGCTGTAAACCTGCTGATGACATCAGCCGCCTGCCTAGCATCGACAAAGGCAA